>JACQDO010000074.1 GCA_016201085.1 Hyphomicrobiales bacterium
GATTTTGTCCGATGCCGAGCGCACCCGCATCCGCCGCAACGAGATCGGCTTCGTCTACCACTCGCATCATCTGCTGCCGGAATTCACCGCGCTGGTCTCGGCCGTATCCATGTTGGCGGGCAGACGCGACAGGAAATACAGCTCTGGCGAGAACAGCTCGGTGCTGGTCATCCACGACAGAAATTGCCGGATGCTCTCGATATTGGCGCAGACCACCACGCCGAGCAGGAAGCCGATAATGGTGCCGACCACGCCGATGGACGCGCCGGTGATCAGGAACACGCGCATGATGGCGCCCTGCGTGGCGCCCATGGTGCGCAGGATGGCGACATCCTGGCCCTTGTCTTTGACCAGCATGATCAGGCCGGACACGATGTTGAGCGCCGCCACCAAGACAATGAGCGTCAAGATCAGGAACATCACATTGCGCTCGACCTGCAGCGCGTTGAAGAAGGTGGCGTTGCGCTGGCGCCAGTCGATCAGGAAGATCGGCCGCTGCGCCGCGTCCTGCACCGCCTTGCGGTAGCGGTCGACGCGGTCGGGATTGTCGGTATAGACCTCGATGGCGGTGACGTCGCCGGCGCGATTGAAATAGGCCTGCGCCTCCTTCAGCGGCATGAACACCATGGCGTTGTCGTATTCCGACATGCCGATCTCGAACACCGCGGCGATCTTGTAGACCTTGATGCGCGGCGTGGTGCCCATCGGCGTCACCGCGCCACGCGGCGCCACCAGCGTGATGTTGTCGCCTGAGCGCAGCGAGAGCTGGTCGGCAAGCCTTCGCCCGATGGCGACGCCCTGGCCGTCGTCGAAGCCGCCGAGCGAGCCCTGCTTGATGTTGTTGATGACGGAGGGCAGCTTTTCCAGATCCATCAGCCTTATGCCGCGGACCAAGACGCCGCCGGCATTGAACGGCGAGGACGCCAGCGCCTGGCCTTCGACGATGGGCGCCGCCAGTTTGATGCCTTTGACGTCATTGATGCGTTTGGCCACTTCCTCCCAGTCAGTCAGCGGCTTTTCCAGCGGCTGGATCAGCAGGTGACCGTTCAGCCCGAGAATCTTGTCGAGCAGCTCGGTGCGAAAGCCGTTCATCACCGCCATCACGATGATCAGCGTGGCGACACCGAGCATGATGCCGAGGAAGGAGAACCCGGCGATCACCGAGATGAATCCTTCCTTGCGCCGCGCCCTGAGGTAGCGCAGCGACAGCATCCATTCGAACGGCGAGAAGGGCCGCGTCCCGTTGGGGTCGGTCATGAAAGGTTTGGTTCCCGCCTTTGAATCTTCACACGATTCGGGCGGATTCATGCCACGGATCGTGGCATAAGTCCTCGGAAGCACACAGGATTTTTGCCGAATCCGTCATCCTGAGGTGCGAGCGAAGCGAGCCTCGAAGGATGGACGGCCCGGGCCGTCGCCCTTCGAGGGCCGCCTTCGGCGGCCACCTCAGGGTGACGGTGCACGATTTGAGCGTGGCTACGCTACTTCGACAGTAAATCCAGCGCCGCCGCCGGGCTCATCATCTCCCGGCTGCCGTCGGCGCGCTTTTTCACTTCCACCTTGCCTTCGGCCAAGCCGCGCGGGCCGATCATCACCTGCCAGGGCAGGCCGATCAGATCGGCGGTGGCGAACTTGCCGCCGGCGCGCTCGTCGCGGTCGTCGTAGAGCACATCGACGCCCTTGGCGGTGAGGTCCTTGTAGAGCTGCGCGCAGGCGCCGTCGGTCCCGGCATCGCCCTGCTTCAAATTGAGCAGCGCCACCTTGAACGGCGCCACCGCCTCCGGCCAGACGATGCCGGCGTCATCGTGCGAAGCCTCGATGATGGCGGCAACCAGCCGCGACGGCCCGATGCCGTAGGAGCCCATGTGCACCGGCACCTCTCCGCCCGCGCCGGTGGCGACCACCGCCTTCATCGGCGCGGAATATTTGGTGCCGAAATAGAAGATGTGCCCCACTTCGATGCCGCGCGCCGACACCTGTTTGTCGGCCGGCACTTTGGCGAAGGCGGCCGCGTCGTGCATGTCGGAGGTGGCGGCGTATTGCGACGTCCACTGGTCGACCGTCGCCTGCAAACCGGCGACGTCGTCGAAATTCACATTGGCGCCCGGCACCGCGAAGTCGAGATAATCCTTGTGGCAGAACACCTCCGACTCGCCGGTCTGCGCCAGGATGATGAATTCGTGGGACAGATTGCCGCCGATGGGCCCGGACTCGGCGCGCATCGGAATTGATTTCAGCCCCAGGCGCTGGAACGTGCGCAGGTAGGCGACGAACATCTTGTTGTAGGAATGCTGCGCGCCGGCCTGATCGAGGTCGAACGAGTACGCGTCCTTCATGAGGAATTCGCGGCCGCGCATCAGCCCGAAACGCGGGCGCACCTCGTCGCGGAATTTCCACTGGATGTGGTAGAGGTTGAGCGGCAGATCCTTGTACGAGCGCACATAGGCGCGGAAGATTTCGGTGATCATCTCCTCGTTGGTCGGCCCATAGAGCATCTCGCGCTCGTGGCGGTCCTGGATGCGCAGCATCTCCTTGCCATAGGCCTCGTAGCGCCCGCTCTCGCGCCACAGCTCGGCCGACTGGATGGTCGGCATAAGCAATTCGATGGCGCCGGAGCGGTTCTGCTCCTCGCGCACGATCTGGCAGATCTTCTGCAGCACGCGGAAGCCGAGCGGCAGAAAGGCATAGATGCCGGCGGCCTCCTGCCGCATCATGCCGGCGCGCAGCATCAGCCGGTGCGAGACGATCTCGGCTTCGCGCGGCGGCTCTTTCAGGATCGGCAGGAAATAGCGGGTGAGGCGCATGGCTATTGTCTCGGAATCGGGAACGGCGGGCCCCTTGTGAAAGCGGATAGTTAGGGAAAAGACAAGAGCCGCGCTGCGCAAGCGGCCGTTTTCAGCCCGCGCAGGGGAACAAATATAGCTCCAACCGGGTATAGTCCGGTCATGAATCGCTTTACGTCCTTCGCCTTTTTCGTCATGGCCGTTATCGCCATGCTGGCGGCGCCGACCGGTGCCTTGGCGCATGCCTCGCTCCAGCGCGCGTCTCCCACGGCCGGCAGCACAGTCGCGGCCGCGCCCACCGAGGTGGTGCTGTGGTTCAACGAAACGCTCGAGCCGTCCTTCAGCGGCATCGAGGTGCGCGATGCGCAAGGCGCGCCCGTTCATGCCGGCAAGGCGAGCGTCGATGCGAAGCAGCGCAGGCAACTACGCATGCCGCTCAAGACTCTGCCGCCGGGAACCTACAAGGTGATCTGGCGTATCCTTTCGGTGGATACCCATCGCGCGCAGGGCGATTTCACTTTCCGCGTCGGGCCGTAAGAATCTTTAGGTTTTGCGCATGACCTTATCCGACCTTCCTTCGCCCGCCGAAGCGGGCTTCGCGAAGCCGGGAAACCGGTTCCCATTTTTCGGGGTCATGCGCAGGTGATCGACCCTCTCATCCTGGCGCGCGGTATTCATAGCGCGGCGACGGTGCTCGCCAGCGGTACGGTCTGCTTCGTGGTGCTGATAGCCGATGTCCCGGCACTACGCCGCCGCTTGAGTCTGATGATCTGGCTTGCGCTTGGCGTCGCGATCTTGTCGGGCGCCGGCCGGCGCTCGCAGTGGCCGCCGTCTTCATCGCCCTGCTCGGCTGGGTCGGCCAGAACGGCGCGACGCCGGCGCTGGCCGGCGATCTTCAACTGGCGACTGACGTAATGCACCTGTTGGCAGCCGGCGCGTGGCTGGGCGGTCTGCCGGCTTTGGCGCTATTGCTGGCGCAGGCGCGCGGCAATCCGACCCGGCGCGCATCCGCCGTTCGCCGGTTCGGAACACATGGCCTCATCTGCGTGACCGCGCTGGTCGCCAGCGGCATGTTCAACGCTTGGAACCTGCTCTCCGGCCCAGGCGACCTGCTGGCGACCGACTATGGCCGCCTGCTCTCGCTCAAACTCGGCCTGGTCGTCGCCATGCTGGCCATAGCCGCCGTCAACCGCTTCAGCCTTACCCCGCGGCTGGCCTCGCCTGGCTCGCTGAGCGCCCTCCAGCGCAACAGCCTGGTAGAGAAGCCGTGCTCGGGCTTGGCGTGCTGCTGCCGGTCGGCGCGCTCGGCACGCTGGAGCCGGCCGCACATAGCCACGTCCATACGCCGTCGGTGGTAACGCCGGCCGAAGCGGCCTTTGTCCATATCCACGCCGGCGAGACAATGGCCGAAGTCACCATCGACCCCGGCCGCGCCGGGCCGGTGCGGGCGACGATACGCGTCTCGCGCGAGGATTCGGCAGATTTCGCTATAAAAGAGGTGCGGCTGGCGCTCGATCCGCCGCGTGCCGGCGTGGCATCGGTCGAACACGCTGCCACCCGCAAGCCGGACGGAACTTGGCAGGTCAACCGGATTGACATTGAGCAAGCTGGCGTCTGGACCGTGCGCGTCATCGTCGTGCCGGTGAGCCAACAACCGATCGTGCTCGACGCTCCCATAGTGATCGAACGTTGAAGCGTACGAATACTGGTGACATCGGTCGCAGTGTCGGATAGCGTGCGGCACGCCGTAAGAACGGAAGCCGGCAGATCAGACCGGTTCCAGCCATGCGGTCCAAGTCTTGGGAGGCAAGCAAGTCGATGGCGCGCTAACCGCAGCCAGCCCGTACGCCATATAAGCAACAAGCGCGGGTCAAGGACGGATAGAGATACGACGAGCAGGGCATGCGCGCCCTGCTCTTTTTTTTTGACTTGCCCCGGACGCGTCGGAATCACCGCGGCGGCGTGGAAATCCTCGCCAGCCATTCGATCGGCAACAGCCCGCGCGCGTAGCTCACATAGAGGATCGCGAAAATCGCGCTGGCAATCAGCGTGGTCCACAACAGCTTGCTCCAGACGCGGTGGCTGGCCGGCGCACCTGGATCGGTGCCGGGCGTCACGGTCCCGCTCTCTTCCTGATTGCGCACGCCCCAGGGCAGCACCGCGAACAGCGTGACCCACCAGATCAGGAAATAGATGGCCACAAGTGTTGTGGTGCCGAGCATGAATTAAGCCTGCTCCAACTCAACCAGCGTGCCGCAGAAATCCTTCGGGTGCAGGAACAGCACCGGCTTGCCATGGGCGCCGATCTTGGGTTCGCCGTCGCCGAGCACGCGCGCGCCCTGCGCTTTCAGGACATCGCGGGCGGCGCGAATGTCGGGCACTTCGTAGCAGACGTGATGCATGCCGCCGTCGGGATTTTTCTCCAGGAACTTGGCGATCGGCGAGCCTTCGCCCAGCGGCTCCAGCAATTCGATCTTGGTGTTGGGCAGCGTGATGAATACGGTGGTAACGCCGTGCGCCGGCTGCGGCACCTGCGCCGAGACTTCCGCCCCCAGCGTATCGCGATAGACCTGTGCCGCCTTGGCGATGTCGCGCACCGCGATGGCGACGTGATTGAGCCGACCGATCATTGTTTCCCTCGTAGTGCGCGCATCATACCGTCAGCACATGCACATGGCACATCGGTTTCTTGCCCCAGCGCTGGGCGACCGCCGCGCGCACGGCGCGGCGCACCGCCTCGGCCACCGCGTCCGCATCGCGTTTCTTGCCGCGCGGCAGCTGTTCGACCGTGTCGAGCACGATGTCATAGACGGCATCCTCGATCGACTCGCCGTCGCGGTCGCGCTCGGGAATGCCGATCAGGTCGAGTTCGGGATCGGCCAGCAGCACGCCCTTGCCGTCGAGCGCCAGCGCGACCGACACGCAGCCGGCAAAGCTCAGCCTTTTGCGGTCGGCGACGGTGCGGGCCTCGGCCGGAACCAGCAGCGAGCCATCCTTGTAAAGCCGCCCGGCCGGCACTTCGTCGATAATGCGCAGGTCGGGCGCCAGCCGCACCAGATCGCCGTTGCGGCATTGCAGCACCTCGGGCACGCCGCAACTGCGCGCCAACTTGGCGTGCTCGGACAGATGCAGCGCCTCGCCGTGCACGGGAATGACGATCCTGGGCTTGACCCAGGAGATCAGCTCGGCGAGCTCGGCGCGGCGCGGATGCCCCGACACATGCACTAAGTGAGTACGATCGGTGATCACCTCGATGCCCTGCTCGATCAGCCCGTTGAGCACGCGGCCAACCTCCTTCTCGTTGCCGGGAATGGTACGGGCGGAAAAGATCACGGTGTCGCCGCGCGACAGCGTCACCTCGGGGTGCTCGTCGGCGGCGATGCGCGAGAGCGCCGCGCGCGGCTCGCCCTGGCTGCCGGTGCACAGCGCCACCACCTTGTTGGGCGGCAGATAGCCATAAGCATCGGCCGGGCGGAATGCCGGCACGCCCTCGAGATAACCGGTCTCGCGCGCGATCTGCACGACGCGCTCCATGGCGCGGCCGACCACCACCACCTCACGCTCGGCCGCTTGCGCGGCCATCGCCACCGTGCGCAGGCGCGCCACGTTGGAGGCGAAGGTGGTCACCGCCACGCGGCCGCGCGCGGCCTTCACCAGCTCGGTGATGGTCTTGCCGACATCGGCTTCCGAGGGCGAGCGGCCGTCGCGTACCGCATTGGTGGAATCGCCGATCAACGCGAGGCAGCCCTGCTGCCCAAGCGCGCGCAGCTTCTTCTCGTCGGTGACGTCACCCAAAATCGGCGTCGGGTCGATTTTCCAGTCGCCGGTATGCAGCACGTTGCCGCAGGGCGTGCGGATGATGAGCGCGTTCGATTCAGGAATCGAATGCGCCATCGACACCAGCTCGATGTCGAACGGACCGATATTGAACCGGCTGCCGAGTGCAACGATGTTGACCGGGATTTCCGGCGCGCCCGGCTCGCTGCGGCGCTTGGCTTCCAGCAATGCGGCGGTGAATGGCGTGGCGTAGATCGGCAGCTTCAGCTTCGGCCACAGCTCGATGATGGCGCCGTAATGATCCTCATGCGCGTGCGTGAGCACCAGGCCGGCGAGGTTCTTGCGCTCCTCCACCAGATAACGGATGTCGGGCAGGATCAGGTCGACGCCGGGCAGATGTTCTTCCGCCGCGAACGAGACGCCGAGATCGACCGCCAGCCATTGCCGGCGGCGCTCGTCGCCCAGCCCATAGATCGACAGGTTCATGCCGATTTCGCCGACGCCGCCGAGCGGCGCGAACACCAGGTCCTGTTGCGGTTCACGGTTCGGCATGGTTCAGGCTCCGCCCAGGCCGAAGACTTCGCCGGCGGTGACGGTGATCTCGCCGCAGGCGCCGCACAGCAGCAGATGGCCGGCCCCGCACTGGCCAGATCGGTCGCCGGGAAGGCTGTGTCTCTGGGATGCGCGGCGCAATTGACGCCGATGCCGATCGCCACGGAAAACGTCGGCCCGCTCTCGCCTTCGATCAGAATGCCGGCGACCTTGGCCATGCCCAGCAACAGATCGTTCGGCCATTTCACGGCCAATAACGGCCCGAGCTGCGGCGCGCGCGCCACAACCGCGTCATGCAGCGCCAGCGCCGTCACGAACGACAATTGCGGCGCCAATTCCGTCAATGACGGCTCGTTCACCAACAACGTGGCGTAGAGATTGCCCGGCGGCGAGGCCCAGGTGCTGTTGCGGCGGCCGCGGCCGGCCGTCTGCGCAAGCGCGCTCACCCACAACGGCCCGCGCTCGCCGGCGCGCGCCAGCGCCAGCGCCTCGGCATTGGTGGAGCCGAGCGTCTCGTAAGATTTGTGCCGGACCCCCGCCAGGTCCGTGGCGTCGCGGTTCATCTACATGCGCGGTCGCGCGCTAAAAGAGAGACTTCGCCGCCACGGTCGCCGCGTTCAGGATCGGGGCGGGATAGGCGAAGAACAGCATGACCACCAGCCCGGACACCCCCAGCACCAGCCGCAACAGCCCCGGCATTTGCTCGAAGCCTTTCACCGGCTCGTCGAAATACATCATCTTCACGATGTTGAGATAGTAATAAGCGCCCACCACACTGGCGAGCACGCCGATCACGGCGAGCGTATAGAGCCCAGCCTTGATGGCGGCGAGGAACACGTAGAACTTGGCGAAGAAGCCGGCGAGCGGCGGAATACCGGCGAGCGAGAACAGCAGCATCGCCAGGAAGAACGCCATGGTCGGGTGCGTGCGTGCCAGCCCCGCGAGATCGGCGATGTTCTCCACGAACACGCCGTCGCGCCGCATGCTCAGGATCACCGCGAAGGTGCCGAGCGTCATCGCCACATAGATCGACATATAGACCAGCACGCCCTGCACGCCTTCCGGCGTCCCGGCGGCGAGGCCAACGAGCGCGAAGCCCATGTGGCCGATCGAGGAATAGGCCATCAGGCGTTTGATGTTGCGCTGGGCGATGGCGGCGAAGGCGCCCAGCACCATCGAGGCGATCGAAACGAACACCACGATCTGCTGCCATTCATGCGTGATGCCGGGGAACGCCACCACGGTGGCGCGCACGAAAATGGCGATGCCGGCGACTTTCGGCGCGGCGGCGAAGAAGGCGGTGACCGGCGTGGGCGCGCCTTCATAGACGTCGGGTGTCCACATGTTGAACGGCACCGCCGAAATCTTGAAGCAGAAGCCGACGAACAGGAATACCAGCCCGAACACCAGCCCGAGGCTGGCGCCGGCCTGCGTCGCCTTGGCGATGCCGGCGAAGCCGACCGTGCCGGTAAAACCATAGATCAGCGAAGCGCCATAGAGCAGCATGCCGGACGACAGCGCGCCCAGCACGAAATATTTCAGGCCCGCTTCGGTCGATTTCACATTGTCGCGGTTGGACGCCGCCACCACGTAGAGCGGCAGGCTCATGGTCTCGAGGCCGAGATAAAGCGCGATCAGGTCGGCGGCCGAGATCAGCATGAACATGCCGAGCGTCGAGAGCAGGAACAGCACGCCATATTCGAACTTCTGCTGCTTCTCGACCGTCAGCCAGTTGAGCGACAGCATCAGCGTGCCGGTCGAGCCGGCGAGCGCCAGCAGCTTGAGGAAGCGCGCGTAATCGTCGACCACGAAGCTGCCTTCGAACAGCGAGGTGCGGCCGGCCGGCATCAGCACGATGGCGAGCCCGGCCAGCGCCAGCACGCCGATGCAGAAGCCGTTGACGATGCCGGCGCTGCGATCGCTCTGGTGCACGCAAACGCCGGCCATCAGCATCAGCATGGCGCCACCGGCCAATATGGCTTCCGGCAGCATCGGCAACAGCCCTTGAAATTGCATCAGCTGGTTCATCGGGCTTTGCTCACTGCACCAGCAATGCGGCGGTCTTGGCCGCAGAGATGACATGGTTGTAATTGTCGAGAAGTTGGGCGACCGAGGCCGCCGACATGTCGAGCACCGGGCCGGGCGCGACGCCGAACAGGATGGTGAGGATCACCAGCGGCGTGAAGATCACCGCTTCGCGCCAGCCCATGTCCTTGATGCCGGCAAGACTCGGCTTCTGGATGCCGAAGATCATCTTGCGGTACAGCCACAGTGCATAGCCGGCCGACAGGATGACGCCGAAGGTGGCGATGGAAGCGACCGCGATGTTGTTCTTGAAGGTGCCTATCAGCGTGAGGAATTCGCCAACGAAGCCGGAGGTGCCTGGCAGGCCGACATTGGCCAGCGTGAACACCATGAACACGAAGGCATACAGCGGCATGCGGTTCACCAGCCCGCCATAGGCGGCTATCTCGCGCGTGTGCATGCGGTCGTAGACCACACCGACGGCAAGAAACAGTGCGCCGGAGACGATGCCGTGCGAAATCATCTGGAAGATGCCGCCGGCGACGCCCTGCGTCGTTGCCGCGAAGATGCCCATGGTGACGAAGCCCATATGCGCGACCGAGGAATAGGCGATCAGCTTCTTGACGTCCTCCTGCATCAGCGCCACCAGCGAAGTACCGGCCACATCGGCATCTTGACCGCGAAGGAAGCAAAGAAAGCGAGCCATGCCCATTTCTGCAGCTCCAGCGGGAAGCCGAACTTCAGCAGCGTCGGGATGTCGGTAGTCTGCGCCTGCCAGTACATCGCCATGATGGCGAGCAGCATCAGCACCGAGCCGAGCAGCGTGTAGAGGAAGAACTTGAAGCTGGCATAGACCCGGCGCGGGCCGCCCCAGACGCCGATGATCAGGAACATCGGGATCAGGCCGCCTTCGAAGAACAGATAGAACAGCACCAGATCGAGCGCCGCAAAGGTGCCGATCATCAGCGTTTCCAGCACCAAGAACGCGATCATGTATTCCTTCACGCGCTTCTGGATCGAGGTCCAGCTCGCCAGGATGCAGATCGGCATCAGCGCGGTGGTGAGGATCACGAAGGGCAGCGAAATGCCGTCGACGCCCATATGGTAGTTCGACACGCCGAGCCAGGGATACTTCTCGACGAACTGGAATTCCGCCGAGCTGGCATCGAAGCGCCAGACCAAGACCAGCGAGATGGCAAACGTCACCAACGTCGTCCACATCGCCACCCAGCGCGCGGTGCCCTTGCCGAGATTGTCGTTGCCGCGCGCGAGCAGCATGATCAGCAGCGCGCCCAGCAGCGGCAGGAAGGTGACGACGGAGAGGATGGGCCAATTGATGTTCATTAGCGCACCGCGAACATGAAGTAGGTGATGAAAGCGGCCGCGCCGATCAGCATGGCGAA
>JACQDO010000116.1 GCA_016201085.1 Hyphomicrobiales bacterium
CGTGCTGGCCGCGCTGGTGCATCCGCTGTTCCTGGCCGGAATGATCTATTCGGTGGCGAGCGGCGCGCCGATGTGGCGGGGCGACAGCGCGACCATCGTCATTCTGGCGGCGCTTTACGGCACCAGCGTCGTCATCGGCTATCTGATCTCGGCCTTTCTCGGCTGGGTCGGTCTGTTGCGGCGCGGACTGCTGGCAAGCGCTTGGGTGCTGCTGTTCACGCCGGTGCATTGGCTGTTGCTGTCGCTCGCGGCCTGGCGCGCCTTGGGCCAGTTCCTCATCGCGCCCTACGCCTGGGAGAAGACCGAGCATGGCCTGGCCAAGCATTCACGCATTGCCGCCAACATGACCCGCTCGCTGCTGGAGCTGGAGCGCTATCTCAGCAAGCTGAAGCAAAGCGGCAAGCTGCCGGTGCTGCGGGACGACCCTACAGATACTTCCGCAGATCGGCGGCCGCTTCCTCGGGCCGCCGCTTGAGGCTGAACGGCGCGACGAAGCGGCCCTGCTTGTCCATCAGATAGACCAGGGCGGTGTGGTCGACGCTGTAGTCGCCGTTCTCGGTGGGAACTTTCTTGGCGTAGACCCGGTAGGCTTTTTCCACCGCCGCGATGGCGGCAGCATCGCCGGTGGCGCCGCGCATGAGCGGACCGAAGCTCGATATATAGTCCTTGATATCCGCCGGCGTGTCGCGTTCCGGGTCCACCGTGATGAACAGCCCGACGGCGCGATGGGAGTCCGATCCGAGCGCGCGCAGGACTTCCCCGATCTCGAACATCGTGGTTGGGCAGACGTCGGGGCAATGCGTGTAGCCGAAGAACACCAGGAACGGGCGGCCCTTGAAGTCCTGATCGGTGATCGGCTTGCCGTCCTGGTCGATCAGCTTGAACGGCCCGCCGATCGCCGAAGCGCTGGGGCCGCTGGGGCCGAGTTGCCCGGTGGCGAACATGAACACGCCGAGGAAAATCACCAGCCCGGCAAGGAACGCCGACAGCACCAGCAGAATATGCGACGTTCGCACCGTCATCGGGTCTCAATCCTTGGAATTGCTTAGAAGCACGCCTGAAAGCCGGTGCGCACCATCTCGAAGAACACCGCGGTACCGTAATAGGCCCACAACCCAAGCGAGGCCGCGAGCGTGGCGCCGCCAAGCAGCGCGATCAGCATGAGGGGTCGCGATACGCTGGCGGTGGAAATAGTCGCGGCCATGTCCGATCCCTCGTCGTTGCGCTTGCGGCGCCGGAGTTCCACCCGTCCAGATAGGACCGATCGCGGCGTTAATCAACGCGCACGGCGTGAGCGCGCGATGCCGCCCACATTTACTATCTTACCATTTTTCGACCGCAATTCTCGGCCATTTCGGGACTGCGTTGACTTGAAAGGTTAAACTCGCGATGAATAGCCCAACCAACGACTGGCATAAATTCAGCCACTTACGCGTAGCAGGGAGAACGTGATGCGCAGCGCATTGGCACTAGCTCTGGCAATTTCGATTTCGGCGGCGGGCGCCACCGTCTTGGCGCAGAATGCGCAGGCGCAAGCTCCCGCCCCGGCTGCGGCAAAATGCGACAACCCGAACGCGCTCGGCGTCGCCCGTGTCGTGCAGATCGACACCACCGGCGGGCCCGGTTTCGGCTTCGAGCATTTCAAGGCCTATGACTTCCTGCGCGACCACGAGGTGGTGCTCACCTTCGACGACGGTCCTTGGCTGGGTCATACGCCGGCGGTGCTGAAGGCGCTGGCCGATCAGTGCACCAGAGCGCTGTTCTTCCCGATCGGCAAGCATGCCGGCTACTATCCCGAAATCCTCAAGCAAGTCGCGGCGGCCGGTCATACCGTCGGCTCGCACACCTGGTCGCACAAGGATCTATCGAAGCTGACCGAGCAGGAAGGCAAGGACGAGATCGAGAAGGGCATCGCGGCGGTGAGCATCGCGCTCGGCAACCAGCCGATCGCTCCGTTCTTCCGCTTCCCGGCGCTGCGCCATCCGCCTGAACTGCTGAAGTACATGGGCGAGCGCAATGTCGGCATCTTCTCCACCGACCTCGACTCGTTCGACTTCAAGATGCGCAAGCCGGAACAGGTCATCGCCTCGGTGATGGGCAAGCTGGAAAAGAAGGGCAAGGGCATCGTCCTGATGCACGACTTCCAGCAGGCTACCGCGCACGGGACGGCGGGCCTGCTCAAGCAGCTCAAGGACAAGGGCTACAAGGTCGTGCAGATCGTCGGCAAGACGCCGCTCGAGCCGCAGAAGGAATATGTCGATCTGGTGCTCAAGGAGATCGGCGGCGGCATCGAAGTCGCGCGGCCGATGTCGAGCGTGATCGAGACCATCAGCGGCAACTGAGCCTGCCGTCATTCATCGAGCCGGCCGCGCATCGTCTGCGCGGCCGGTTTTGTTTTTAGCGCATGGTCTTCCAGGGGTCCGGCTTTTCCTTGACCTCGGGAATATTCTTCAGCGCGTTCTTATAGTCCTGCTCGATCGCCTTCTTTTTTGCCTGGTCTTCGGCCTTCTGCACCGGTTTATGCTGGTGTGTTCCCTTTCCCAGGCCTTGCGCATGGGCGGTCACCGTCAGCAGTGCAAGGACCAGCGCCGCCATGAGAACTCGCATGTCAAATCTTTCCTTCGGTAGATCGAACCGCTCGGTCGCGTGGGCTCATTAAATCATCTTTTTGGCTGAAATTGGATGTGAACTTATTGTGGCGTCGGCATGGCCACCGCGTCAAACTGCTCGGCGGCGATTTCCAGCGTGCCGAGCAAGGTCGGCAGCAAGACGCGGATCGGCGCGATGAACGCGCTGCCGGCAATCGGCGCGAACCACAGCTCCAGATCGCGCCGGCCGGCGAGATATTTCACCAGCATGCTGTCGGCGCGGTGACCCGAAATCGGCTGCAGGATGACGCCGCACACCAGGATCGGCCCGGAAAAACCGCGCGCGAGCCTGACCCTGTCGAGCCGTTTGAACGACAGCGCCAGATTGTAGCGGCGGCGTCCATCGAAGATCGGCAGCACGCGGTCGCAGTTGCCGCGAGCCAAGGCGTCGCCGCCGGCCCGCGCCGGGATAAGCACCGCGGTCAGCGGATCGCTGACGCCGCGGCGGTCGGCTTCGGTCACGGCGACGCGTTTGTCCGGCGGCGGCGGCGGCCCGATCACCTCCTTGACGGCGCCATCCTCGAACGTCATGCGCAATTCGCTGCTGCCTTCGTCGTCCGAGGTGCGCGAGATGAAATCGGACGGAATCATGCGGCCGTCGGCGACGACGCCTTGCGTGACGACCGAGCCCTCGCCGCTCACCAGCACGCTCAGCATGCCGCTCGCCTTGCCCTGCGCCGAAGCGATGTAACGCTTCTCATCGATATCGACGCGCCAGACAATCCGACCGATCGACACGCCGGTCATGGAGATATCGTAGGTCGCTTTCAAGCGTCCTTGCGCCGCGGCCGGCTGCGGCCAAACGCCGGCAATCAGACACAGCAGCGCGCCGGCGAGGCCGGCGGCGGCACGACGATGGGGCGCCAAGATCGCGATCATGACCTTCGCATTCAATGCGGCAAGGCTTGACGCAGAATCACGACAAGAAAGCCGGCGCCACATTACATGAAAGCGGCCGGATGCGCTGCCTCAGGGCGCCGCGCTCCGCGTGAAGGCGGCGAAGATCGACGAGGCCGAGGCGGCGTGATCGTAGGCGATGCGGCTGGCCACCGCGAACAGGGTGATCGCCAGCACCACTTGCAGGGCGCGCTCGGGCACGCGGTTGGCAAAATAGCTGCCCAGAAAGATGCCCGGCAGCGAGCCGATCAGCAGCGAGGCGATGATATGCCAATCGACCGAGCCCATCATCCAATGGCCGAGCCCGGCGATCAGCGTGAGCGGCACCGCATGCGCGATATCGGAGCCGACGATCCTGGCGATCGGCATCCGCGGATAGAGCAGCACCAGCGCGACCACGCCGATGGCGCCGGCGCCGACCGAGGAGATCGAGACCATGACGCCGAGCAGCGCGCCGACCAGCACCGTGTTGCGCGCGGTCCGTCTGGCATCGAGTTCGCTCACACGCGCGCGATAGGCCGCCACGATCGCGCCGCCGAACACCAGCACCAGCGCGGTGGCAAACAGCGCGACGCTGAGCACCATGGTGATCAGACTGCGCGCGGCTTCGCCGCTGAGATTGAAGTGCGAGAGCACCGCTAGCGTGAGCACCGTCGCCGGCACGCTGCCGCTCGCCAGCCGCCGCACCACGCGCCAGTCGATGCTGTGGGCGAGTCCGTGCACCAGACTGCCGCCGGTCTTGGTGGCGGCGGCGTAAAGCAAATCGGTGCCGACCGCGGTCGCCGGATGAATGCCGAACAGCAGGATCAGGATCGGCGTCATCAGCGCGCCGCCGCCGACGCCGGTCATGCCGACCAGCAGTCCGACGACGAAGCCCGAAAGCGAGTAGAGCGGGTCAAACATCAATATTGCCTCGTGGCGGCCCGACTGGCCATGCGTCGATCTAACCACAATCCGAGGGAACAATCATCGAATCAAAACGTTCCAATTTCTGCATTCTTGCCATTCGCTTTTCGCGAAATTTTCCTAACGCTCGTGGGGTGATTGCGACAAAAAAATACTTATCTTTTGTAGAAGTATATTTCTATCGCGCCGGGGGGTGACGATTCGTTTCCGGAGGATGCCGCAGATGCCGGATATCGTCACGCTCACGATCAATCCCGCCATCGACATTTTCGTGAACGTGGGACGCGTCGAACCGACGCTCAAATTGCGCTGCTCGGCGCCCAAGCGCGATCCCGGCGGCGGCGGCATCAACGTGGCGCGGGTCGCTCATCGGTTGGGCAGCGATGTGACGGCGATCTACCCGATCGGCGGCGCCATCGGAAAATTGCTGCAACGGCTGGTCGAGCGCGAAGGCATCGCCAGCATGGTCACGCCCGCGCATGTGGAAACGCGCGAGAATTTCACGGCCTATGAAAAAGACAGCGGCGAGCAATATCGCTTTGTGCTGCCCGGCTCGGCTTTGCACCGCGCCGAGTGGGAAGCCTGCCTCGACAAATTGGCGTCGCTAAAGAACGCCCCGAAATTCGTGATCGCCAGCGGCAGCGTGCCGCCCGGCGTGCCGGACGATTTTTTCGCGCGCGCGGTGAGACACGCCAAAGCGCTCGGCGCCAAGACCGTCATCGATACCTCGGGCGCCGCGCTGAACGCGGTGCTCGAGGAAGGCGTCACGCTGATCAAGCCGAATTTGGTGGAACTCGCCGATCTCAGCGGCATGCCGCTCGACAGCGACACCGAACGGATTGCCGCATGCCGCAAACTCGTGGCCGACAGGCGTGCGCAAGCGGTCGCGCTCACCCTCGGCGAACAGGGCGCTTTGCTGGTGACGGCGGCGCAGGCCTGGCGCGCGCGCCCGCTGGCGATCGAAGCGGTGAGCACGGTCGGCGCCGGCGACAGTTTTCTCGGCGGCATGGTGGCGGCGCTGGCGCAAGGCCGCGCGCCGGATGAGGCCTTCCGCGTGGCCGTGGCGGCCGCCTCCGCGGCCGTGCTGAGCCCCGGCACCGAACTGTGCCGCGCCGAGGACGTGAAGCGGCTGCTGCCGCAGGTGCAAATTGACGAGCTGGCGGCGGTTGCCGGCTGATGCCGACGCGGTTTATTCCATCGGCCGCAAGCCGAGCTTATCGAGCAAGGCCATGTCACGGTCGCGACCGGGGTTCGGCGTGGTCAAGAGCTTCGGTCCGTAGAAGATCGAATTGGCGCCGGCAAGGAAACATAAAGCCTGCGTCTCCTCGCTCATGTCCTCGCGACCGGCCGACAGCCGCACCACCGAGGCCGGCATGCAGATGCGCGCCACCGCAACCGTGCGCACGAAATCGAACGGATCGAGCTTGGGCGCATCGGCGAGCGGCGTGCCCTCCACCTGCACCAGCATGTTGATCGGCACGCTTTCCGGATGCTGCGGCAGGCTGGCGAGCGTCGCGATCATGCCGATGCGGCCATCCAGCCCTTCGCCCATGCCGACGATGCCGCCGCAGCAGACATTGATGCCGGCGGCGCGCACATGTTCGAGCGTGTCGAGCCGATCCTGATAGCAGCGCGTGCTGATGATTTTGGAATAGAATTCCGGCGAGGTGTCGAGATTATGATTGTAATAGTCGAGGCCGGAGTCCTTCAGCCGCAGCACCTGCTCGGGGGTAAGCATGCCGAGCGTGGCGCAGGTCTCCATGCCGAGCGCTTTGACGCCCTCGACCATGGCGCAAACGGTGTCGAGATCGCGGTCCTTGGGCGCGCGCCAAGCCGCACCCATGCAGAAGCGCGAGGCGCCGGAGGCCTTGGCAGCGCGCGCCTCGGCCAGCACCTTCTCGACCTCCATCAGCTTTTCGGCCTTCACGCCGGCGTCGTATTTCGCGCTCTGCGGGCAATAGGCGCAGTCTTCCGGGCAGCCGCCGGTCTTGATCGACAGCAAGGTCGAGATCTGCACCTCGGTCGGATCGAAATTCTGCCGGTGCACGGTGGCGGCGTGGAACATCAGGCCGGGAAACGGCAGCGCAAACAGCGCGCGCACCTCTTCGCGGGTCCAGTCGTTGCGAATCTGGCCCAGGCCGGCATTGGAGAACGGCAGCGCTTGCGCTAGAGACATCGGTCGTTCCTCGATCAACTCGCTATAGCAGGCGGAATGCCGATCTGTCATGGGGCGGGCCTACCGAGCGCGCCATGGATGCCGTTGAGTTCCGATCTGCGATCCGTTCGACATCCGAGCCCGCGACAGAGGCACGAAAATGCAGCGTAAATCGTTGATCGAAGTCAAGCCGGCCTGCCGTATGCGGGTCTAATTAAGGTGCGCAAGATCGGCATCGGGGCCGGTCTATTAACATCGGATAGCGGGCGAAATAGGATTAAAGGGCAATGAGCACGAGAGCGTGACAAGTCGCTGCAGCGGAAGTATCGGCGACGCAATCGGCACGACCGCCACGCGCGTGTTTTTACACATACGACCAACACTGAACTCAAATCGAAAAGGGAAGAAACATGGCGGAAGAAGTTCGGGCCCCATTGGGCGGAGTGATCGCGTCGGTGCTCGTCGAAGTCGGCGCGAAGGTGGCGGAAGAGGATGAACTTCTCGTCATCGAGGCGTTGAAGATGGAAAATTTAGTGTACGCGCCGTGCGCCGGCACCATCAAGGAAATCAAGGTGAAGGTGGGCGACAAGGTGGGCGACGACGACGTCATGGTCGTGATCGAGTAACACGCAGCGCGCCATAGAGCAGAACGGGGCAGCTATGAATTTCGAATTGAACGAAGAGCAGCGACTAACCCAGGACATGGCCAAGCGGTTCGCCGCCGAGGAGATCGCACCGACCCTCGAGCAGGAGGAGCGCAAGCACGAGTTTCGCCCCGATCGTGTGGCTAAGATGGGCTCGCTCGGCTTCTTCTCGTGCGCCCTGCCCGAGGAACTCGGCGGCAGCGGCATGGGCTTCATGGAATCGGTGCTGATGGCCGAGCAGATCGCCAAGATTTCGGCCTCCTGGCGGCTGCCGTTCAACATGCAGAACCTCGGCCCCTCGCTCACCGTCACCAAGTTCGGCACGCCGGAACAGCGCAAGAAATACGTCCCCGGCTGGGTCGCCGGCACGCAGCTCGGCTTCTTCGCCATGACCGAGCCCAACACCGGCTCGGATGTCTCCAGCATGAAGACGCACGCCGTCGACAAGGGCGATCACTGGGAAGTGCACGGCAACAAGATGTGGATCTCGCAGGCGCACTTCGGCGACGCCGGCCTGCTCTACGCCTATACCGACCGGGCGGCCGGCAACAAGGGCATGACCGCCTTCATCATCGAGCCGAAGAAGATGAAGGGCGTCACCGCGCGCGCCATCGAGACCAAGCTCGGCCTGCACTGCGCGCCCACCGGCGAATTCGTGTTCGAAGGCATGAAGGTGCCGAAGGAGAACGTGCTCGGCAAACCGGGCGACGGCTTCCGCATCTGCATGTGGCAGCTCAACCAGACGCGGCTCGGCTGCGCGGCGGGCGCACTCGGTGTTGCCGGCGGCGCACTCGATCTCGCCATCAACTATGCCAACGAGCGCACCCAGTTCGGCAAGGCAATCTCGTATCATCAGATGGTGCAAGCGCAGATCGCCGAAATGACGGTCGAGCATCAGGCCGCGCAGATGCTGGTTTATCGCGCCGCCTGGCTGAAGGATCAGGGCAAGCCGAGCCAGTACGAGACCTCGGTCGCCAAGCTCGCCGCCTCGGAAGCGGCGGTGCACGCCGCCAACGAGTGCATGAAAATCTTCGGTTCGTACGGTTTCTCGACCGAATTCCCCGCCGAGCGCTTCTACCGTGACGCCAAGTCGCTGCAAGTCGTGGAAGGCACGTCCAACATCCAGAAGATCATCATCTCGGGCATGGCCTGCGGACACACGCCCAATCGAGAGTAGCTGAACATTTGGCTGCGCCTGACGCGTCAGTATCCGGGAGCTGGGAATGAGACCGTATTTTGCAAAGATGGCGGACTTCGGCAAGGAGCTGAAGGAAAACCGCATCGTCCGCACCAAGGACAGCCGCACCAAGCTCGAGGCGGTGGAAGCCGAAATCGCCGCCGCGCGCAAGGCGCGCCAGGCTGCCGGCATTCCGGCGGCCAAGATCAACGAACGCGGCATGCTCACGGTCTGGCAGCGGCTGGAATATCTGGTCGACGAAGGCACCTGGTGCCCGCTGCACAGTCTGTACAATCCGGCGGACAATCCCGAGGGCGGCACCAACGTGGTCGACGGCCTCGGCAAGATCGCCGGCCGCTGGGCGGTGATCATCGGCTTCGACAACAAGGTGCTGGCCGGCGCCTGGGTCGCCGGGCAGCCCGACAACCTTCTGCGCGTGACCAATCTCGCCAAGCGGCTGCACATTCCGCTGGTGTGGCTGGTCAATTGCAGCGGCGTGCAACTGCCCGAGCAGGAAAAATTCTACGCCGACCGCCGCGGCAGCGGCGCCTGCTTCTTCCGCCATGCCGAGCTGGAGCAGATGGGCATTCCGGTCCTCGCTGGCATCTACGGCACCAATCCGGCCGGCGGCGGTTATCAGGGCGTCAGCCCGACCATTCTGCTGGCGCACAAGGATGCCAATATCGCCGTCGGCGGCGTCGGCATCGTGTCGGGCATGTCGCCCAAAGGCGGCTTCGATTCCGAAGGCCTCGAGGAGCTGATCGCCAAGACGCGGGATTACAGCGAAAAGCCGCCGGGCCGGGTGGAGACCCATTACGGCGAGACCGGATTCTTCACGCATGTCTACAACGAGGAAAAGGAAGTCCTCGACGGCATCAAGCGATATATGAAGGCGCTGCCGGCCTACGACCCGATGTTCTTCCGCGTCGCCGAGCCGGCCGAACCGCGCCTGAAGTCGGACGACCTCTATCATCTGCTGCCGTTCAATCAGAAAGAGGCCTACATCTTCGACGACATTCTCGCGCGCCTGGTCGACGGCAGCGAGAACATGGAATTCCGTCCGGACTACGGGCCGGAGATGTATACCGGCCTGGTCAAGATCGACGGCATGTTGATCGGCGCCATCGGCAACCGCCAGGGCTTGCTGCCCAAGGGCTATCCCGAATACGCCAACTATCCCGGCATCGGCGGCAAGCTCTATCGCCAGGGCCTGATCAAGCTCAACGAGTTCGTCACCCTGTGCGGGCGCGACCGCGTGCCAATCGTCTGGTTCCAGGATACCACCGGCATCGACGTCGGCGACCTCGCCGAAAAGGCGGAGTTGCTCGGCCTCGGCCAATCGCTGATCTATTCGATCCAGCAAACCGACGTACCGATGATGCTGGTGGTGCTGCCTACGTGATGCACGGCGAGACCGCGGCGGTCGCCACCTATGCCCGGCGCGCGGTGAAGGATAAGGATTCCGGCAAGCCGCTGGAGCCGCTCGCCCAGAAAATGAACGAGATGGCGAAGAAATACTACGACATGTCGCGCCCGGATTATTGCGCACGCCACGGCTTCGTCGACGAGATCGTCGACCTGACGGCGCTGCGCGATTATCTGAAAGCGTTTGCCGGGGCGGTCTATCAGAACCCGCAATCGATCTGCCCGCGCCACCACATGGTGCTGCCGCGCATCATCAAGGGCTGATCCGGTAGGCGCCTCGCCACCTGTAATCGAAATGGCCTGCTCGCGCCGGCCATCTTGTTTTGGTCCTCGGAGGGATGCGGCCCTGGTTCAGATCAGCCCCAGGCCTTTGAGCACCGAGAGCATCACGGCGGCGGCGGCGACCGAGCCGATCTGCCCGCCGGTGTTGGCGCCCATGGCGTGCATCAGCAGGAAGTTGTGCTTGTCGTAGCGCTGGCCCTGCGTCTGCACCACGCGCGCCGCCATCGGGTAGGCGGAGATGCCGGCGGCGCCGATCAGCGGATTGATCTTGCCGCCGGAGAGCAAGTACCAGAGCTTGCCGAACAGCACGCCGACCACCGTGTCGAGGCAGATGGCGACGAAGCCGAGCGCGAAGATGGCGAGCGTGGTCGGCTTGAGGAACAGCTCCGCCCCCATGGTGGCGCCGATGGCGATGCCGAGGAACAGCGTCGCGACGTTGGCGATCTCGTTCTCGGATGCCTTGACCAGCCGGGTCACCGCGTTGCATTCGCGCATGAAGTTGCCGAGCATGATGGCGCCCATCAGCGGCAGGCCCTTGGGCGCGATCAGCCCGGTGACGATGGTGACGACGATCGGGAACGCCAGCTTCAAGTTCGGCGAGACGCTGCGCTTGACCTTCGGCATGCGCGTCTTGCGCTCTTTCTCCGAGGTCAACGCCTTCATGATCGGCGGCTGGATGATCGGCACCAGCGCCATGTAGGAATAGGCGGCGACCGAGATCGGCCCCAGCAATTCCGGCGCGTATTGCGAGGCGACATAAATCGCGGTCGGCCCGTCGCAGGCGCCGATGATGGCGATGCTCACCGCCTGCAGATGCGGGAAGCCGAGCGCCAGCGCCAGCAGCAGCGTGAGGAAGATGCCGCATTGGCCGGCGGCGCCGAACAGCAGGATTTTCGGATTTTCGAGCAGCGGCCCGAAATCGGTCATCGCGCCGATGCCGATGAAGATGAGCAGCGGGAACAGCTCATTGGCGATGCCCATGTTGTAGATGGTGCGCAGGAAGCCGGTGTCGTCTTTGGCCAGCGCCTTGAGCGACTCCGGCGCCGAGGGGCCGAGCGCCTCAAGCACCTGCCGCGCGCCTGAGTCGATGCCCACATGCATGAGATCGCTGAGCGGAATATTGACGAGCAGGCAGCCGAAGCCGATCGGCACCAGCAACAGCGGTTCGACGTCCTTCTTGACGCCGAGATAAATCAGCACGCCGGCGATCAGCAGCATCACGATGTGCTTGAGGCCGGTGATAGTGAACAGCAGCTGGACGCCTTCGGTGAGTCCACCCAGGCCGGTCAGGATGTCCGCGAGCATGGTTGTTTCTCCCACCTAGGACCGTTTTTTCGTGTCGCTGTCCTCGGCGGGCAGCGGGAAAAGAAGTTTCATTAGCTGGATCGACCAAATGAGGATGGCAAGCGTGAGAAAGGTGCCCCCGACGCCGACGACCATCATTGTGATACCGAACGCCCATTTATCCATGATTGTCCCCTTGGCTTGATCCCATTACGCCCGGGCAGCCGAAGGCTCGGCCCCCGTCTGCGCACGGCCGAGGATGAGCGCAGGCATGTCATGCGCGCCCTCGTAAGTTTTCACCGACTCGAAAATTGGCAGGTACCGCGTAACGTGACTGCCGGCTCGCAAGCCGCCGCGGTCGAGAATATCCCCGCAGTCGACGCCTGCGTCCATCGAAGCGACAAGCTTATCAACGCTCATTTCGCCCGGTTTCGTCATCGTACGTTCTCTCGAACCGCAGGCGATAGCTTGCCCGCGATGCAACGACAGCATGACCTAAGGTGAGCGTATTTGGGCCAAGACCCGGCACGGCGGCGTTGCCTTATGTCAAGGAAACCGCCGATTTGCCCGGATTCATTGAAGTTTCGGCGAAAGGCTTGCCGAGCCGTAGCTCGCGGCCACAGCCCGCCTTCGCTGAAGCTTCGGCGGGCAACCTTCGCGATCAAGGCTGGCTTGCCAACCGAAGCTCCGAAGGAGCGTAGGCTGGAGCGGGCGAAGGGAATCGAACCCTCGTATGCAGCTTGGGAAGCTGCCGTTCTACCATTGAACTACGCCCGCATGAGCGCGTTTATGTAGACGATTTTTCCCGCGCTGTCAGGTCCCGCCGGGGCGCGCGGCGCGCGTTATTTCAGAAAGTGAGCGCCCATGCCGACCGAACAATATCATGAGCCGCCGCAGGAGCTGCCGCAGAAGGTCCGCACCTACGCCCGCATGATCACGTCGCTCATCGAGGAGGCCGAGGCAATCGGCTGGTACACGCAGCGCATTGCATTGGAGAAGGACGCGCAGGCCAAAGCCATCATGCGGAACGCGCTCAAGGAAGAATACAAGCACTTCGGCATGGATCTGGAATTCCTGCTGCGCAAGACGCCGACCTGGCGCGAGGAGCTCAAGGCCATCCTGTTCAGCACCGGCGACATCGTCAAACGTGGCGAGAAGGCCGAGGACGAAGCGGATTAGGCCTTGAAATGCTTGCTCAGCTTCAGGCTCTGCGCCTGGCAGTTCGAGCCGATGCCGGTACCGTAGAGCTTGTTGGGGGCGCTACGTGTCGTGACTTCGATTGAGAAAACGAATCTATTTATGGGTGCGTTTTGTCGTCCGTTTTTTTTGCCTGTAATACGTGACCACCAATTGGTTTTGCGAGTATAAGAAAATAGAAACTCGTATTCGCGTTCATAAATTGAAAGCCGGTGACAATATTAAATTTTTTGTCGGTCGAGTTTGGAATTTTCTCTATCGAACGTACGAATGTCGAACCATTTGTGGATTTTCCATCACCGTTCAATCCAACGCCAGTCGTGAACATCACGGCTCCGGCCAATACGTTCTCGGCGGTATTATTTCCAAACGTGAGTTCAAATTGACCATTGTCGGGACGAGCAATTTTCTGCAGACTTATCTTGCTGCCAGTCGTAAATACCCGGAAGGGGAAAACGGTATCGTCAACAAAACCGCATTCGATAATTGAAAACGGGCTTGCCGGCTGACTAGCTCGGGCAAATGATTTTTTGGAAGCAAAAGCCCTTACCTTGCTTTTTGATGAAGCAGCTTTTTTTGCTTTCGATTTGATGCTCGGTTTGCTCATTTGCGACATCCCAAAATCCATTCCCAGCTAAAGTATGCATTATTCGCGAAATGCTTGCAATAATCAGAGTATATAATTTTTAGTTGCGCGCCGTATGCGACGAGCGAATGCGACACAAGCGTGTCGTCTAAACCTTGAAATGCTTAGAGAGCTTCAGGCTCTGCGCCTGAT
>JACQDO010000117.1 GCA_016201085.1 Hyphomicrobiales bacterium
GGGCGAGCGATTGCGCGACAGCCAGCTGCCATAAGCCTCGACCACGCGCAGCGCGGAGGGATCGAGCTTGTGGGCATGCTCGTAACGCTTGCCGGCTTCCTTCTGATTGCCGGCGAGGTCGTAGATCATGCCGGCATGCAGGTCCTTGAAGATGGCATACCATTCCGGCCCGGCCAGCCGGTCGATCCCCGCTATCGCGCCCTTGCTGTCGGCGGCGCCATAGGCGCTCCAGGAGGTGAGCAGCGTCGCGGTCAGATCGGTGATCGGTCCGCGCACCGATTGGGCGAATTCCTTGCGCGCGGGGGCAAATTGCTTGTGCTTAAGTGCCTGCACACCGATCACCAGCCGCGAGACGCGATCGGTCTTGTCGGTCTGCACCACGCGTTCGGCGTACTTCACCGCGTCGTCGATATCGCCATTGACCAGCAGCGACAGGAAGGCGCGGTCGAGCAATTCGCTGTTCTTGGGGTCGTGCCGCAGTGCTTCCCCGTAAAAAGCGGCCGCAGATGCCGCATCGCGCTGCTGGCCGGCATGGCGGGCGGCGAGATAGCTGCCCGAACCGGTCATACCGGCGAGGTCCTGCGCGCTCGGCGCCTGCGCGGCCAGCGTAATCGGTGCCGCCGCCAGAAGCGCAGCGAGCGCGGTGCCGGCGATGCACCGGGCGAGACTCAAGGAAGTCACTGGCGATGCTCCAATGCGGCCAATTAAGCGCGGAATTCGCGCACAGCAGCCAAGTTGGGCCCAGAATGGCCTTTTTGCGCCGCCCCCGCAAGAACGGCCGCGCTTATGCTTAAGTTCGTGATTGATAACCTTGATGTGGCAACATCGTGGCCGGAAGCCGGCCACGAACGATCACATATTCGGGTAGTTCGGCCCGCCGCTGCCCTCCGGCGGAACCCAGGTGATGTTCTGATTCGGGTCCTTGATGTCGCAGGTTTTGCAGTGAACGCAATTCTGCGCGTTGATCACGTATTTGGGGCCGCTCGCCTCCTCCACCCATTCATAGACGCCGGCCGGGCAATAGCGCGTCGAGGGGCCGGCATAGATGTCGTGCTCGGACGATTTCTGCAGGCTCAGGTCCTTTACCAGCAGGTGCACCGGCTGGTCCTCCTCGTGGTTGGTGTTGGACAGAAACACCGAGGACAGCCGGTCGAAGGTAAGCTTGCCATCCGGCTTGGGGTAGGCGATCGGCGTACACTCAGCCGCCGGCTTGAGCGTGGCGCTATCCGGCTTGCCGTGCTTGACGGTGCCGAACAGCGAGAAGCCGAAGGTGTTGGTCCACATGTCGAGGCCACCGAGCGGGATGCCGAGATAGGTCCCGAGCTTCGACCACAGCGGCTTGGCATTGCGCACGCGCCAGAGGTCCTTGCCGATGGCGGATGAGCGCCAGCCGGCCTCGTAATCGGCGAGCGTGTCGTGGCTGCGTCCGCCGGCGAGCGCGGCAGCCGCCGCTTCCGCCGCCTGCATGCCGGAATGCATCGCGTTGTGGGTACCCTTGATGCGCGGCACGTTCATGAAGCCGGCATCGCAGCCGATCAGCGCGCCGCCCGGGAAGGCAAGTTTGGGCACCGCCTGGAAGCCGCCCTCGGTCAAGGCACGCGCGCCGTAGACGAGCCGCTTGCCGCCCTCGAAGGTGTCGCGCACGAGCTTATGAGTCTTGAAGCGCTGGAATTCCTCGAACGGCGACAGATACGGATTGCTGTAATTGAGGTGCAGCACAAAGCCGACCGACACCAAATTGTCGTCGAAGTGATACATGAACGAGCCGCCGCCGGTCGTTCCATCGAGCGGCCAGCCGAAGGAATGCTGCACCAGGCCCTTGCGGTGCTTGTCGGGCGCGACCTGCCAGAGCTCCTTTAGCCCGATGCCGAACTTCTGCGGATCGCTCGCCGCCAGATTGAAGCGCGCGATCAACTGCTTGCCGAGACTGCCGCGCGCGCCTTCGGCGAACAGCGTGTACTTGGCGCGCAGTTCCATGCCGCGCGTGAACGAGTCCTTCGGCTCCTTGTTCTTGCCGATCCCCATGTCGCCGGTGGCGACGCCGGCAACGGCGCCGTTATCGTCATACAGCACCTCGGCGGCGGCAAAACCCGGATAGATTTCGACGCCGAGCGCTTCCGCCTTGGTCGCCAGCCAGCGGCAGACGCTGCCGAGCGAGACGATGAAGTTGCCGTGGTTGCCCATCAGCGGCGGCATGGCGAAGTTCGGCAGCCGGATCGCGCTGCCGGGGTTGAGCCAATAGAAGCGATCGTCGGCGACCGCGGTCTTGATCGGCGTGTCCTCGCCGCGCCAGTCCGGCAGCAGGCGGTCGATGCCGGACGGATCGATCACCGCGCCGGACAGGATATGGGCGCCGACCTCGGAGCCCTTTTCCACGATCACCACGGAAATATCCGGATTGATCTGCTTGAGGCGGATGGCGGCGGACAGGCCCGAGGGGCCGGCGCCGACAATCACCACGTCGAATTCCATCGCCTCGCGGGCGGGTAGGTCGTCCGCCATGGGACTCTCCTGCTTGGATGGCCGTTTTTCCCGTCTGTCATATCGCCGCCGGGGGCGGCGCGATAGGCCATGCGCGGCGGCGAGCTATGCGGGGTCTTGCGGGTGTGCCTGTTTTCGACGCAGGGCTATGCAGCCATTTTCCGGCCATTGCGTTGATAGGCTATGACGGCGCTGGACCGCGCTGAACGTCGCCCCCGAAAAACGTGTCGCGGAGGCAGGCCAGCCGCCGTTCCGCGCCATTGTCGCGCTCTACCCGTTCTGCCCGCTCAAGGTTGCCCCGGCGCTCGCGACCGACGTGCAGATCATCATCGGCGAAGCCGACGACTGGGCGAAGGCGTCGAATTGCCGAACCTTTGTGGATAAATATGCCGCGGACGCGCCGCACCGCCCTTCTCTGGTGGTTTATCCCGGCGCGCGCCATTCCTTCGATTCCAATCGGCCGGCACAGGTATATTATGGCCATCAATTGGCCTATGACCCGAAGACGACCGCCGACGCGGTCGAACGCATTCGCAAATTCCTCGATGAGCATATGCGCGCCGACCGATGACGCCCGATCGCAATTCAGCAGCCCGCGACTTGCTCGCCTTCTACGCCGAGGCCGGCGTGGACGCGGTCCTGGGCGAGCAGCCGGTGGATCGGTTTGCCGATGAGACGAGCGTCGCGACGCGTGCGCTGCCGAACCCGTTCTTGCCAACGTCGACCCCTGCCCTCCCTGGTAATCCGGGTACCGGCGGGAGCGCCGCGAGTGCCTTGACGCCGCCCGACGAAGCCGCCATGGCCGCGCGCGAGGCGGCCAAGAGCGCCAAGACGCTCGACGAGCTGCGCGCCATCCTGGACAAGTTCGACGGCTGCGCGCTGAAGGCGACGGCGTCGCAACTGGTGTTCGCCGACGGCAACCCCCAGGCGAAACTGATGCTTGTCGGCGAGGCGCCCGGCCGCGACGAAGACATCGAGGGCCTGCCCTTCGTCGGCCGCTCCGGCAAATTGCTCGACCGCATGCTGGCGGCGATCGGGCTCGATCGCAGCTCGGTCTACATTGCCAACATCGTGCCCTGGCGCCCGCCGGGCAACCGCACGCCGACGCCGCAGGAGTCGGCGATCTGCCTGCCGTTCATCCTGCGCCAGATCGAGCTGGCCGATCCCGACATCCTCGTATGCCTCGGCGGACCGTCGGCGCAAACTTTGCTCGGTATCAAGGAAGGCATCACCAAGACGCGCGGGCGCTGGTTCAGCTTCAACACCGGCAAGCGCGAGATCCGCGCCATGCCGACCTTCCATCCGGCCTTCCTGCTGCGCAGCCCGTTGCAGAAACGTTTCGCCTGGCGCGATTTCCTGGCGATAAAGAAAGCCTTGTCCGGTTAATCACGCGGCATTGTGTCGCTTGTCTCGGTTATAATTGCTGTTAACGTCGCGTCATGGGGTTCGGGGTGTGACGCATGCGTCGTAGCTGCGTAATGGCCGCTTTTGTTGCGCTTGTGGCGTTGGCGCCTAGCGGTGCGTTGCGCGCCGAGCCGGCGAGCGCGCCGTCGTTCGTATACGATGCCAAGTCTTTCACCTGGCATCCCGGCACGACACTCGACAAGTTCGACTCCGAGCGATTCCTCAAGACGAGCCCTGGCATGAAGCCGCTCGACCAGATCGATTTCGGCGGCTCGCAGCTACGCCTCGATACCAGCCGTTATCCGGCCGACTTCGTGCCGCGCGCGCTGGACGATGCGCCCGATCTGGGCGACGTGATCGTGCCGCATCGCCGCGGCAAGAAGAGTGCGCAACGCTGGCGGCAATATATCGGCCTCACTTTTACGACGCCGACGAATTAGAGCATTTTTCGCCGATCAAGGAGACGCCGGCCGGCCGATCAACGCTCCCGCATGTAAGCCGGCGTGCCGCCCGCCAGAAAATCGTCGCGCGGCGGCGAGAACATGTCGACGACTTCGGTATCCTCGGTGAAGAAGGCTTCGTGCTCGACGCCGGACGGAATCACCGCCACGTCGCCCGCTGTCATGCTGCGCCGTTCTTCGCCGAGCCGGAAATCCATCTTGCCCTTGAGCATCCATACGATCTGCTCGTGCGGATGCTTATGCGACTCGGCATGCGCGCCGGCCTTGATGCTCCACCACACCATCATGCATTGCTTGCCGGAAAGGACGCGGCGGCTGATTTTGTCGGTGACCCGCTCCACCGGCAGGCTCGCCAATTCGTTAAAACCGAACAGCACAGGCATTTGGCCTCCTTCCTCTATCCCGCCACCGCGAACTTGAGCGCGAACAGCACCGCCAGCGCCAGCACCGCCGGCGAGGCTTCCTTGACCTTGCCGGCGAACAGCTTGGCCAGCGCGTAAGTGATGAAACCCAGGCCGATGCCGGTGGCGATCGAATAAGTCAGCGGCATGGCGATCGCGGTCACCACCGCCGGCGCGTATTCGGTGAGGTCCTCCCAGTCGATTTCGGCGAGGCCCCGCGCCATCACGCAGGCGACATAGAGCAAGGCCGCCGCCGATGCGTAGGCCGGAATCGTGCCGGCGAGCGGGGCGAACAGCAGCGCCAGCAGGAAGAACAGCCCGACGAAGGCTGCGGTAAGCCCGGTGCGGCCGCCGGCCTGCACGCCGGCCGCGCTTTCGATGTAGCTCGTGGTGGTCGAGGTGCCGACCAGCGCCCCGAACATGGCGGCGAAGCTGTCGGAGATCAGCGCCTCTTTCATGCGCGCCAGCTTGCCGTTCTTCATCAGCCCGGTGCGGTGGGTGACGCCGATCAGCGTGCCGGCATTGTCGAACACGTCGACGAACAGGATCGAGAACACCACGATCAGGAAGCTCAGCTCGAACACGCGCGAGAAATCGAGTTGCAGCAGTGTCGGCGCCAGCGACGGCGGCAGCGAGACCACGCCCTTGAATTGCGCCAGCCCGAACGGCAGTCCGATGGCGGTGACGATGAGAATGCCGATCAGCGTGGCGCCGACGATGCGCCGGTAATTGAGCGCGGCGATCAGCACGAAGCCGAGCAGCATCAGCAACGGCATGGCCTTGGTGAGGTCGCCCAGCGTCACCAGCGTCGCCGGATGCGCGACGATCACCTTCGACTCTTCCAGCGCGATGATGGCGAGGAACAGCCCGACGCCGGCGGAGACCGCGAGCTTCAGGTTCTGCGGGATCGAGTCGATCACGTATTGCCGCAGGCCGCTCACCGAAATGATGAAGAACAAAACGCCCGAGCAGAACACCGCGGCCAGCCCCTGCTGCCACGAATATTTGTAGGTGAGCACCACGGTGAAGGCGAAGAAGGCGTTGAGCCCCATGCCGGGCGCCAGCGCGATCGGATAATTGGCGTAGAACGCCATCACGAAGGTGCTGGCCGCGGCGGCAAGACAGGTGGCCACGAACACCGCGCCCGGGTCCATGCCGGCCTTGCCGAGGATGATCGGGTTGACGAACACGATGTAGACCATGGTCAGGAACGTGGTGACCCCGGCGATGAATTCGGTGCGGATGTCGGTGCCCTGCGCCTTGAGCCCGAAATAACGCTCAAGCCAGGCGGCGATTGGCGATTCGCCGCCGGTTGCCGCTTTCGCGCGCTTTGCCTGCTTGACCATGGGGTCCCCCGCCGCTCGCTGCCCAACCGATTGAGCCTATCGCGCGCGCGCGCCGGCCGCTGTCACGATTGTGCGGGCTGTGGATATTGCAGACCACCAAAGACAGTTTAGATTTTGTTGAGGCGGCGGAACGGGATCGGCCTGCAAAGATTTGACGGTTGGGATTATAATGACCCCGGGGGCGCGCCCGGTCGGAGTGTGCGATGGATTTTGACCCTGTCCTGCTGGCCCGGCTGCAATTCGCCTTCACCATCATTTTTCACATCATTTTCCCGAGCTTCACCATCGGGCTGTCGGCCTATATCGCCACGCTCGGCGCGCTCTGGCTGCGCAGCGGCAATGAGCGCTACCGCTCGCTGATGCGGTTCTGGACCAAGATTTTCGCGGTCTCCTTCGCCATGGGCGTGGTGTCGGGCATCGTGCTGTCCTACCAGTTCGGCACCAATTGGAGCCGCTTTTCGGTGGCGACCGGCAATGTGATCGGGCCTTTGCTCGGCTACGAGGTGCTGGCCGCGTTCTTCCTGGAAGCGACCTTCCTCGGCGTGCTGCTGTTCGGCATCAACCGGGTGCCGCCCTGGTTCTATGTGTTGTCGGCCGTGGTGGTGGCCACCGGCACCGCCATCTCGGCCTTCTGGATTCTGTCGGCCAATAGCTGGATGCAGACGCCCGCCGGCCACGAAATGCGCAATGGCATCGCTTTTCCGACCGACTGGCTCGCCGTCATCTTCAATCCCAGCTTCCCCTATCGCTTCGCGCACATGCTCAACGCCGCCTACCTCACCACCGGCTTCGTGGTGCTGGCGGTGGGCGCGCGCTATGCGATCGCCGGCCGCCACATCGAGGAAGGCCGCCTGATGCTGCGCATGGCAATTGGCCTGACTGCGATCCTGGCGCCGCTGCAATTGGCGATCGGCGACCAGCACGGCCTCAACACGCTCGCGCATCAGCCGATCAAGGTCGCGGCCATGGAGGCGCATTGGGATGGGGCGAAGCCGGGCGACTTCCACATCTTCGCCTGGCCGGACGAAACGGCCGGCGTGAACCGTTTCGAGCTGTCGATTCCGCGCGGCGCGTCGCTCATCCTTACCCACCGCCCCGACGGACTGTTTCCCGGCCTCGCCAGCGTGCCGGCGTCGGAGCGACCGCCGGTGAAGATCGTGTTCTTCGCCTTCCGCATCATGCTGGGCATCGGATTCTTCATGATCGCGGCGGCGCTGTTCGGCGCCTTCCTGTGGTGGCGCGGTACGCTGTTGACGACGCGCTGGTATCTGCGCGCGATGGCGCAAGGCTGGTGGCTTGGCTTTGTCGCGGTGATCGCCGGCTGGGTGGTGACCGAGAGCGGACGCCAGCCCTGGATCGTTTACGGCGTCATGCGCACAGCCGACGCCACCTCGCCGGTGCCGGCGGCGAGCATTGCCGGCACGCTGGCGCTGTTCGTGCTCGCCTACGGCGTCGTGTTCTGGTTCGGCATCTATTACATCAACCGGCTGATCGCGCAGGGTCCGCGGGAGCCGGCGGCGACCGAGAGCGGGCATTTTTCACGCCGCCCGTTTTCGGCGGCGCACCGCTGAGGGCCGCGTCATGGAATGGTATCTCCCGGTCATCTGGTCAGGCGTCATCGGCACCGCCGTCGCCATGTACGTGATCCTCGACGGCTTCGACCTCGGCATCGGCATCCTGTTTCCGTTTACGCGCAGCGAGGCCGAACGCGAGCAGATGATGCGCACCATCGCGCCGTTCTGGGACGGCAACGAGACATGGCTGGTGCTCGGCGGCGCCGGCCTGTTCGTGGCGTTCCCGAAAGCCTATGCGGTGCTGATGCCGGCCTTCTATTTGCCGGTGATCGTCATGCTGCTGGCGCTGGTGTTTCGCGGCATCGCCTTCGAGTTCCGTACCGTCTCGCGCAGCAAGAGCCGGTGGAGCGCCGCTTTCATCGGCGGCTCGACGCGGGCAGCCTTCGCGCAGGGCGTGATCTTAGGGGGAATGATCCAGGGCGTGCCTGTGCGCGACGGCGGCTTTGCCGGCGGCGCGCTGCAATGGGCAACGCCGTTCGCGCTTGTTTGCGGGCTGGCGCTGATTGCCGGCTATGCCCTGCTCGGGGCCACGTGGCTGGCGATGAAGACGGAAGGCCCGGTGGCCGAACGCGCACGCCGGCAAGCCAAGATTTTATTGCTGGCCGTGCTCGGCTTCATGGCGGCGGTCAGCCTGTGGACGCCGCTGGCCGAGCCGCGCATCGCGGCGCGCTGGTTCTCGACACCGAATATCTATTTCCTCTGGCCGGTGCCGATGGTAACCGCGCTCGCGGCCTTGGCATGCTGGCGCTGGATCGAGCAGCGCCGCGACGTGCCGCCGTTCCTGGCGGCGATTTCGCTATTTATGCTCGGCTATTTCGGGCTGGTGATTTCCAACTTTCCCTATCTAGTGCCGCCCTCGCTCACCGTCTGGGACACCGCCGCGGCGCCGGCCAGCCAGATCTTCATGCTGTTCGGCACGCTGCTGCTGTTGCCGTTCGTGCTCGGCTATGTCGTGTTCATCTACTGGCTGTTCCGCGGCAAGGTGCGCGAAGGCGAGAGCTATCACTAGCGCAGCAAAGCTACCCTTCCTCCTACGTGAGCTGTCGTATATGAAAGAATTGCAACCGAAACGTGCCGAAAGTCCCCAGGAGCGAATCGGCGGCGTGGCGGCTGTTAGTTATCCGGAAATCGCGATCCGACACTCGATCGACAAGAAGCGCGGACAGGTGGCATGAAAAATCGATTTACGCTGGCGCAATCCACCGTGGCGATACGCCGTTGGCGGCCTGCCGCCATTGTGACGCTCGCGGCGATGGCCGCACTGACGGCATTGAGCCTAGAGCCCGCGGCCGGACAGGCGCGCCCCGCGCAAATCAAAGAGGAGACGGCGCCGCGTACGGCCGGCGAGCCGATCATGGCGATCGTGTCGATCAAGACCCAGCAGGTCACTTTCTACGACGCCGACGGCTGGATCATGCGCGCGCCGGTGTCGACCGGCGTCAAGGACCGCGAAACGCCAGCCGGTGTCTTCGCCATCATCGAAAAGGACAAGGACCACCACTCGACCATGTATGACGATGCCTGGATGCCGAACATGCTGCGCATCACCTGGAACGGCGTCGCGCTGCACGGCGGACCGCTGCCCGGATATGCGGCCTCGCACGGCTGCATCAGGATGCCCTACGGCTTTGCCGAGAAGCTGTTTGACAAGACGCGGATCGGGATGCGCGTGATCATCGCGCCGAACGACGCGGCCCCGGTCGAGTTTTCCCACAGCGCGCTATTCGTGCCGAACGCGGAGGCCATCGCGGCCGCTCCGGCGCGTGCCGAGACGCTCGCCCGCGAGGCCGCGGAGGCTGCCAAGGCGGCCGACCAGGCGAAGAAAGCCGTCGCGACGACGGTGCGCGAGACCGCAATGCTCAAGGCGTCGCTGCGCAAGCTGGAATCGCTCAAGAGGAGCGCCGACGCCGCGCTCGCGTCCGCCGACCGGACGCTCGCCGCCGCAAAGACGGATGAAGCCAAGGCGCGGGCCGAGGACCGCAAGCAGAAGGCGGTCGCCAAGGCCGCGGAACTGGGTACGCAGCTCGAGGCCGCCAGGGCCGACGCGAAGTCCAAACTCGACGCCGCCGCTGCCGCAAAGGACGCCGCCAAGGCGGCCGAAACCAAGAAGGCCGCAACCGCCAAGGCAGCAACCGAGGGCAAGCTCGCGCTTGAGCCGGTCTCGATCTACATCAGCCGCGCAACGCAGAAGCTTTACGTGCGGCGCAACACCCATAAGCGGTGGCCGGACGGGGGCGAAGTGTTCGATGCGACCATTGAGGTCCCCGTCACGATCCGCAATCCCGACAGACCGATCGGCACGCATGTGTTCACGGCGATGGCGCGCGACAAAGCCGGCCTGCGCTGGACCGCGGTCACCATCGACGAGGGGGACAACGCCAAGAACGCGCTCGACCGCAACACCATCCCGCAGGATTTGCTCGATCGCATCGCGCCGACCGCAGTGCCGCGATCCTCGATCATCGTCTCGGACGAGCCGCTGAGCCGCGAGACCAACTACCGCACCGAGTTTGTCGCGGTGCTGAGCAATCAGCCGCAAGGCGGCTTTATAACACGCAAGCCCACGACCGACGCCCGCGTTGCGAGCGACAATGGCTGGGGCGACAACGGCTTCCCTTTTTTCCAGCGCAATTGGAACGACAATACGCGTCGGCGCGACGACTATTATCGGGGACCACAGCGCTGGTGGTAAGACGCGGCATCTCGAATTTAGCTACGCGTTTATGAGTCCGCGCTCTAAGGCGCCGCCTGCGGCCGCAGCATGGACCAGCCCACCCGGATGAGCGGCAGCAGGCCCTGCACCGAACGCGAGAACACGCGCGGCGGTTCCGGCACCATGGCGGGGAACTGCGCCTTCAGCGTCGCCGGCGCCGAGCCGACATTGTCGGCGACCGGCCAGACCAGGATGCCGCCCTGCGCGCTGACATCGGCCGCGCTCGCCCACGGGCTGCGCTGCGGCGCCCAGGCGAAATAGACGTGCGGCCGGCTGGCCGCGCCGAGCGCGAGCAGCGGCGCGATGCGCGCGTCGCCGCTCACGAAGGCGAGCGGCTTGCCGGTGCGGCGCTGAAAGGTGTCGGCAAAATAGCTGGCTTGCAAATTGGCCGGCTGCGCGATTTTGAGATCGACCGCGATCGTCCACGGCACCAGGATCAGGCCGAGCACGACCAGCACCGGCGGCCCCACCAGCAGAATCAACCAGGCCGACGACACCGCCCGTTCGCGATAGAGCGACACCCGGTCGCCGGCGGCGACCACCACCGCCAGGCCGGACAGCAGCACCAGCGGCGCCACGCGCTCGAGCGGCCCCAGCCGTCCGCTGGCGAACGCGATGGCAATCGCGCACAGAGCCGGCGCCAGCGCGAAGACGTAAACGAAAGTCCTGGCGAACGGCTCGACCGGATGGCGATCGATCTCCGGCGCGCGTTCCTTGCGCTGGCGCGGCCAGCCGCTGGCCAGCGCCACCAGCACCGCGAGGCCGAGATGGGTCGCCAGCAGCGCCACGCACAGCCAGGCGCCGGGCGTGAGCCTGCCGGCAACGGCGGCGCCGTCATTGAAGCCATCGAGCACGAGGTCGCGCGCGCCCGCCAGCCAGGCGGCATGCGGGAATACCACGAGGACGAGCAGCACGCCGGCGATCCACGGCTCGGGATTGAGCAGTTCGCGCCGTCCGCGCTCAGTGGCGAGCGTGAACGCGATCAGCAGCGCGAACAAGATCAGTCCGACATAATTCGCCAGCAACAGCAGGCCGAAATCGAGCGCGAGCAGGAACCAGGCGCCGCGCCGGCCCTCGCCGACGGCGCGCCAGTAATGCAGCAGCGCCAATGCCCATAGCGGCGCCGCCAGCACGGCTGGGCCAAAATCCGGGCTCGGCACGGTGAAGGCGGCGATACCGACCATCAGCAGCACGCCGAGCACGGCGTGGCGCGTGCCGACAATGGCGCGACCCAGCGCGAACACCGCCCAGAAGGCCGTGACGATGCAGGCTTGCGCCAGCGCATAGAGTCCGAAGCTGCCGGCCACCCGGAATGCCATCTCGCCCAGCCAGAACGCCAGCGGCGGGCCAAGATAGCTGCCGAGCACGAATTCATGACCGATGGCGAGCAGCAGCGGCACATCCCCGGGCGGAGCCGAATAAAACAGCGCCGGGATCACCGTCCAAAGAAAGGCTTGCGTCAGCGCCGCGGTCCAGAACACCACCGCCGGGCGCCCGCGCAGGAATTCGATGATCAGGGAGACGTAATGCATTGGCCCGCGCGGAATGTTCTAAAACAGGCGAGCAGCAGAGATAGAGAAGCCGGGCTAAAGAGGCAACAACTCGGCCACCGCTTCGTCGGAAACCGCGCCCAGAGCGGCGAGCCGGGCCGCCACCGGCGCAAACGACCGGCGGTGGTGGACGGTCGGCCCCAGGCGGGCAAGCGCCTCGAAATGCTCGGGCACGCTGTAGCCCATATGGCGCTCGAAGCCGTAGCCGGGATACGCCAAGGCCAGCCGCCGCATCAGCCGGTCGCGCGTGACCTTGGCGACGATCGAGGCCGCCGCGATCGAGGCGATCAGCGCATCGCCGGACACCACCGCCTGGCAGTCGCAGCCGCAATCGATCTTCATGTTGCCGTCGACAAACACCAGCCGCGGCTTGACCGGCAGCGCCTTGACCGCGCGCGCCAGCGCCCAGAGCGAGGCACGCAGGATGTTGTCGCGATCGATGCGATCGACCGCACCGAACGCCACCGCCACTTGCGCGCTGGCGCAGATTTTTTCGTACAGCGCCTCGCGCGCCGCGGCGTCGAGCTTCTTGGAATCGTTGAGGCCGCGCGGGATGCGGGCCGGATCGAGGATCACCGCCGCCGCCACCACCGGGCCGGCGAGCGGCCCCCTGCCCGCCTCGTCGCAGCCGGCGATGGGGTATAGGCCCTTGTTGAGCGCACGCCGTTCGCGCCGGAAGCTCGGGCGCAGGATCGGCTCGTTCAGCGGCAAGCGCGGCGGCGTTTTGGGCGTGCGGGCCATGGCGCATCATGGGCCCCGCGACTCGGCTTATGTCAATTGCGGATTTCCATGATGTGAAATGCGGGGATTGGAACTGGCTTGTCCCGGGCGCAGCGCAGCTTGTAGCCCGGATGGAGCGAAGCGAAATCCGGGATAAGCTCCGCGTATGGTCCGATACCGACGCAACTTCGTTCCAGGCGGCACTTATTTCTTCATGGTCACGCTCGCTGACCGCACGTCCTCGGCGCTGATCCATCACGTGAGCGCCTTGCGGATGGCGTTCCGTATCGCGCGGCACGAGCGTCCTTTCACGATCGACGCCGTCGTGATCCTGCCGGAACACCTGCATGCCATCTGGACGCTACCGTCAGGCGATTCCGATTTCTCCGGCCGCTGGAGGCGGATCAAAGCGTATTTCACGCATCGGCTTGTTGCCGCCGGCGTACCGGTCCAGCGCCATCGCAATGGCGAATACGCATTCTGGCAACGGCGCTTTTGGGAGCACACGATTCGGAATGAGATCGATTTCGAGCGGCATGTCGACTACGTGCACTTCAATCCAGTCAAGCACAGGCTGGTCTCTCGGGTGCGCGAATGGCCATATTCTTCGTTCCACGTCTATGTCAGGCGCGGCTTGCTGCCGGCCGACTGGGCCGGCGATGTCGACGAACCGATAATGGATTTCGGCGAGCGGAGGAGTTGAGCCCGGATCTCGCTTCGCTCCAGCCGGGCTACTTGCTATCATTAATAAATGCAATTCACTCTCCAGATGTTTTGGACGAACCCTCACGGCGAGATTGAGCCATTGCTCAAGCCATTGACCCTTAATTTTGCGTCTGCTGAGGAAGCGCGGCGGATTTTCGGCCAAGTGACCAATCATTCGAATATTCCTGTCCATTCGCTGACGCTTGTTTCAGAGGACGGCAGCACTTCGGAAAGGTGGTTCCAAATCGACGGCGTTTGGAGGCGAAAAGACGCATAGCAAGTAGCCCGGGTGGAGCGCAGCGAAACCCGGGACAAACTATCAATTGTTCCCGGGTTACGCTTCGCTTCAGTCGGGCTACGAGCTACATCCGGGCTAAGGGCTAACCTAGAAGCGCATCTATTTTCTTCTGCGCGAATCTGTCCAGCAGCTTCAGAGCTACGCTTTGTAAGGTCTCGATGCTGGCGTCTTTAAAGCCGCGTTTGATGGCAGCCCAAACATCTTTGTTCTCTAAGGCTTCAATGAACTGATGGCCCGACGCCGTCAGCCGCAAGGGCAGAACCGACCATGATAGAAAACCATCCAAGCTCTTGGTAAGACCGAAACCGGCGTCACCGTCATCCTGCTCAATGAGATGCTGGTCGTTCAAAATCTTCATGTGAAATTCAAATTGTCGGTCATTGTAGTCGAAGCCGGCTGCTTTCAGGTCCTCAATGTTGAAGGTTGGCTTCTCAGACGCCTGGCACGCCTCCAAAAGCTTTTTCAAGTAGTCCTGATCGATCTTCACGTGGATGCTCCTCGCCCGAGTTGTTCGGTGCTGATCCGTACCCGATCAGCAAGTAGCAAGTAGCCCGGGTGAAGCGCAGCGAAACCCGGGCAGCCTGTCAATCGTTCCCGGATTTCGCTTCGCTCCATCCGGGCTACGAGTTGGCTAAAACAAATTCAACTGCTCGCTCGCCGGCTTCGGCGCGCGGAAATGCGCGGTCGAGAGCGAATATTTCGCCGCATTGAGGCCGAGCTTCTCGCAGGCCATCTCGAAGCGCCGCCCGATCATCCAGGCATAGGGCCCGCTGCCCTTCATGCGCTTGCCCCAGGTCGAGTCGTAGTCCTTGCCGCCGCGCGTGTCGCGAATCAGCTTGAACACATGGGCGTGGCGGTCGGGATAATTCGCCATCAGCCATTCGCTGAACAGGTCGCGCACCTCGAGCGGCAGGCGCAGCAGCACGTAGCCGGCTTCCTTCACGCCCGCCGCCTGCGCCGCATCGAGGATGCGCTCGATCTCCATGTCGTTGAGCGCCGGGATGATCGGCGCCACCATTACGGCGGTGGGAACGCCGGCCTGCGCCAGCCGCCGCAGCGTTTCCAGTCGACGCATCGGCGTGGCCGCGCGCGGCTCCATCTTGCGCGCCAGTTCGGCATCGAGCGTGGTCACCGACAGCGCCACCTTGGCGAGGTTACGCTCGGCCATGCGCGCCAGGATGTCGAGGTCGCGCAGCACCAGCGCCGACTTGGTGACGATGCCGACCGGATGGCCGGCGCGGTCGAGCACTTCGAGAATGCGGCGCATCACTTTGTAGCGCCGCTCGATCGGCTGATAGGGATCGGTATTGGTGCCGATGGCGAGTACCTTCGGCTCGTAGCCGGGCGCCGATAATTCTTTTTCCAGAAGCTCGGCCGCCTCCGGCTTGACGAACAGCTTGGATTCGAAATCGAGCCCGGGCGACAGCCCGAGATAAGCGTGGCTCGGGCGCGCGAAGCAGTAGACGCAGCCGTGCTCGCAGCCGCGATAGGGATTGATCGATCGGTCGAAGCCGATGTCGGGCGAGTCGTTGCGGGTGATGATCTTGCGGGTGGCATCTGTCTGCACCGTGGTCTTGAACGGCGGCAGCTCGTCGAGCGTGCGCCAGCCGTCGTCGAAGGCGACGTGCGCGATCGGCTCGTAGCGGCCGGAGGCGTTGCTCTGCGCGCCGCGGCCGCGCCGGCGCTCGAACTCGACCGCGACGCCGAGCAGTTCGCCGACGTCCTGGTAAGGACCGGCATTGATGCCCGCCGGCGCGGAGGGCAGCTCCTTCACCGGCGGGCGTCTCAGGGCTGCGTTATATCGAGCCATGGCGGTAACCTAGTCACGGATTAAGAACGAAACAAGAACAATTTGGTGGCGGCCCAACCTTTGCGCAATGAAGGCCCGATCTCGTAGGGAGCTAAGCGTCTCCCA
>JACQDO010000118.1 GCA_016201085.1 Hyphomicrobiales bacterium
ACTACGTCTCACTCAAGAAGGTGAACAAGGGCATCGTGCTCGGCAGCATTTCCGGCTTCGGCCAGGACGGCCCCTATCGCGATCGGCCGGGTTTCGACCAGATCGCGCAGGGCATGGGCGGTCTGATGTCGATCACCGGCCTGCCCGGGCAGGGACCGGTGCGCGTCGGCATTCCGGTCGCCGACCTGTGCGCCGGCCTGTTCTGCGCCATGGGAATCCTGACGGCGCTGCTCGAGCGCGACGTCTCCGGCGAAGGCCAGTGGGTCAACACCTCGCTGTTGCAGGCGCAGATCTTCATGCTCGACTTCCAGGCCGCGCGCTGGCTGCAGCAGGGCGAAGTGGCCAAGCAGGCCGGCAACAATCATCCGACCAGCATTCCGACCGGCGTGTTCACGACCAAGGACGGCCATATCAACATCGCCTCCACCGGGCAGGTGATGTGGGAGCGGCTGTGCAACGCGATTCAAGCACCCGAGCTGATCAAACATCCCGACTACGTCAACGGCGCCGCGCGCTCGAAGAACCGCGACGCGCTCAACGCCGAAATCGATAAGCGCACCGCGCACAAGACCAGCGCGGAGTGGATCTCGCTTTTCAACGAGATCGGCGTGCCGTGCGGCCCGATCTATTCCATCGACCAGGTGTTCGCCGACGAGCAGGTCAAGCACTTAGGCATCGCGCAAAGCGCGACGCGGCCGGACGGCAAGCAACAGGTGTTCGTCGGCCAGCCGATGGCGCTGTTGCGCACGCCGAGCAAGATCGTCGCCACGCCGCCGAAGCAAGGGCAGCATACCGACGAGGTGCTCAAGGAATTCGGCTTCGCCGATAAGGACATCGCGGAGCTGCACGCGGCCAAGGCCGTGTGATCGTCAAGAGAAGGAAACGTGAGATGACCGCGACCAACAAAATGCTGTCCCGCAAGGAGGGCGGCGTCGGCTATCTGATCTTCAATAATCCCGAGCGCCACAACGCGGTGTCGCTGGATATGTGGCAGGCGGCGGAAGGCATCCTGGCCGATTTCGCCGCCGACAAGGCGATCCGCGTGGTGGTGCTGACCGGCGCCGGCGGCAAGGCTTTCGTATCGGGCGCCGATATTTCCAAGTTCGAGAGCGAGCGCTCCAGCAAGGAGGCGATCGATCATTACAACGCGGCGGTCGACCGGGCCAATACCGCGGTCTACGATTTTCCCAAGCCGACCATCGCCATGATCAGCGGCTATTGCATCGGCGGCGGCGTCGGCCTGGCGCTGTGCTGCGACCTGCGTATCTGCTCGGACAATTCCAAGTTCGGTGTGCCGGCCGCCAAGCTCGGCCTCGGCTATGGCTACAAGGGCATCAAGAAGCTGGTCGACGTGGTGGGGCCTTCTTTCGCCAAGGAAATCTTCTTTACGGCGCGGCAGTTCACCGCCGCCGAGGCGTTGCAGATGGGCCTGGTCAACCGCGTGCTGGGCGCGGCGGATCTGGAGAAATACGTGAAGGACTACGCCGAAACCATCAGCGGCAATGCGCCGATGACGGTCAACTCGGTCAAATATATCGTCGGCGAGACGGTCAAGCCGGATAGCGAGCGCGATCTCGCGCGCTGCGCCGAGCTGGTGGCGCAATGCTTCGCCAGCAACGATTATAAAGAGGGCCGCAAGGCCTTCATGGAGAAGCGCAAGCCGGCTTTCACCGGTTTATAACAAAAAGCCGCAAGCGCGAAGGAAACAGCGCACGCGGTGTTGATACGAAAAGCGCCGGATAACAAAAGCCGCGGTCAAGCGGCCCGATCAATGGGGGAGGAAGCGCGTGGCGTCGGTTGAGTTGAAGGGCCTGACCAAGCGATACGGCACGATCGCGGTGGTCGACGACGTGTCGCTGCATATCGAGCACGGCCACCTGGTCTGCCTGCTGGGGCCGTCCGGCTGCGGCAAGACCACCACGCTGCGGCTGATCGCCGGTTTCGTCGAGCCGAGCGAGGGCGAAATCCGCGTCGGCGACCGGCTGATCTCCTCGCCCGCCCATACGCTGCCGCCCGAGCGGCGCAACATGTCGATGATCTTCCAGAGCTACGCGCTGTGGCCGCACATGACGGTGGCCGAGAACATCATCTACGGCCTCAAGCTGCGCAAAATGGATCGCGGCACGATCGGCAAGAAACTCGACGCCATCCTCGCCACCACCAAGCTCGCCGCGCTGGCGAGCCGCTATCCCGGTGAGCTGTCCGGCGGTCAGCAGCAGCGGGTGGCGCTGGCGCGCGCCCTGATCGTGGAGCCGGAGACGCTGCTGCTCGATGAGCCGCTATCCAATCTCGACGCCAATCTGCGCGAGGAAATGCGCTTCGAGGTGCGCCGCCTGCACGACGCCTATCGCTATACCACCGTCTACGTCACCCACGACCAGTCGGAGGCGATGACCACGGCGGACCTGATTTGCGTCATGAACCTCGGCAAGATCGAGCAGTCCGGCTCGCCGGAGGAAATCTACGACCGGCCGCGCTCGGAATTCGTCGCGCGCTTCATCGGCTCCAGTAATGTCATCAAGGGCCAGGGCCGTGACGGCGGGCGCGTCGATTTTGCCGGTGTCGTGTTGCGCTGCACCGGCGAAAAGGTCGTGGCCGATGCATCCACGGCGGTCTCGATCCGGCCGCACGACATCGCCATCGCCGCCCAAGCGCCGCAGGCGACGGACAACGTGGTTCCGGCCACCGTGGTGCGGCAGGTCTTTCTCGGCGGCAGCCGGGACTATATGGTTGAGGTCAAGGACGGCACGCAGCTGCGCGTGGTCACTGCGGCGGAAGACAACATTCCACAGGGCAGCGCCGTCTGGCTGACTTTGCCGCCCGAACGCTGCCGGGCGCTGAGTGGATAGCCGCGCATGATCCCGAAAAGTGGGAACCGGTTTTCGGATAAGGTCATGCGCCAAATAAGCGACAAGAGTTCGCGGGGGCGAACCGACAAGTTTAGGGAGGATATGCCGATGATGGATGCAAAGTTTTCACGCCGCGATCTGCTGATCGGATCGAGCGCGCTGGTCGCCGGCAGTGCATTCTCGACGCAAGTGCTGTCGGCCGCGCCGCCGGCGAGCGCCATCACGCCGGCGCTGATCGAGGCGGCCAAGAAGGAAGGCAAGGTGGTCTGGTACACTTCGGTCGACCTGCCGCTGGCCGAAAAGGTCGCCAAGGCGTTCGAGGCCAAGTTCCCCGGCATCGCGGTGCGGGTCGAGCGCTCCGGCGCCGAGCGCGTGTTCCAGCGCATCGGCCAGGAATACGGCAGCAACATTCATGCGGCCGATTGCGTCAATTCATCGGATGCGGCGCATTTCATCGTCTGGAAGAAGGGCGGTTTGCTGGAGGCCTATGTTCCCGAGGACGTCGCCAAGTTCTATCCGGCCGAACACAAGGACCCGGACGGCATGTTCGCCAGCTTCCGAGTATGGGTGTGCATCATCGCCTACAACACCAATCTGGTGAAGAAGGAAGAGGCGCCCAAGAGCTTCGCCGATCTGCTGCTGCCGCAATGGAAGGGCAAGATCGTCAAGGCGCATCCCGGTTACAGCGGCACCATCATGACCGCGACGTTCCAAATGCAGCGCGATCTCGGCTGGGGCTTCTTCGAAAAGCTCGCCGCGCAGGGCATCATGCAGGTGCAGTCGTCGGCCGATCCGCCGAAGCGGCTGGCGCTTGGCGAGCGCGCGGTGATGGCCGACGGCAACGAGTACAATATCTTCCAGATCAAGGAGAAGGGCGGGCCGGTGGAGCCGGTCTATGCCACCGAAGGCTCGCCGCTGATCGTGGGGCCGACCGGCTTGTTCAAGGCGGCGCCCAATCCGAACGCCGCCCGGCTGTTCTGCAACTACAGCTTCACGCCGGAGTGCCAGCAGTTGATCGTCGACACCGGCGGCCTGCGCTCCATGCATCCGCAGACCAAGGAAAAGGCCGGGCGCACGCCGTTCAAGGACATCAAGGTGATGAAGGACGATCCGGCCGCGGTCGAGAAGATGAGCGACGAGATCAAGCAGCGCTACAGCAAGATATTCAAGGTCTAGCGAAACGTCGGCCTCTCCTTCCCCTCCCCCGCGAGCACTTGCGAGTATGGGGAGGGGTCAGGGGTGGGGGTATTTTTTCAATACCGCGAAGCGCCTCCACCCCGGTTCGCATCGCTTGCGCGACACTCCATAGCCGATGCTTCGCATCGGCGTTCTTTAAGGGGAAAACGGCGGCCGAAGGCCGCCTATACCCTCCCCACGCTTCGCGGGGGAGGGGAAGAAAGTTAGAACATCATGATAAATCGCTTGTCCAAACGCGATATCCTCAAGGGTGCCGGGGCGCTCGGCCTCAGCGCCTTCGCCGTGCGTGTTGCCGCGGCGCCAGCCGCGGAAGCGATAACGCCCGCGTTGATCGCGGCGGCGAAAAAGGAAGGCAAGGTTTCCTTCTATACGGCGATGGACCTGCAGTTCGCGCAACGCCTCGGCCTTGCCTTCGAGGCGAAATATCCCGGCATCACGGTGCGCGTGGAGCGATCCGGCGCCGAGCGCGTTTTCACCCGCATCGGCCAGGAGTATTCCGCCAACATCCACACCGTCGATGTCGTCAACACCGCCGACCAGGCGCATTGCATCGTCTGGAAGCAGAATGGCTGGCTGGC
>JACQDO010000113.1 GCA_016201085.1 Hyphomicrobiales bacterium
CAGGATCAGGTCGGCGCGCTGGCGTGTCGGAATGATGTTTTCGTGCAGATTGACCAGATTGATGCGCTCCCAGATCGAGGTGGCGGTGGCGGTCGCTTCCTGGTCGGAGAGATTCGAATAGCGATGGAAATACGACTTCGGATCGCGGAACGCGGTGCCGCGCAGCGTGAGGAAACGGTCGATGTACCAGGACTTGAGCACCGCCTCGTCGGCGTCGAGATAGACCGAGAAATCGAAGAAATCCGACACAAACGGGATTGCCTTGCCGTCCTTGGGCAGGCGGCCGGTCTGCAGCACGTTCAGGCCCTCGACGATCAACAGATCCGGCCGGTCGACCTCGACCCACTGGTTCGGCGTCACGTCGTAGATCAGGTGCGAATAGACCGGCGCGCGCGCCGGCCGCCGCCCGGCCTTCACGTCGGTGAGGAAGCGCAGCAGCGCCGGCAGGTCGTAACTTTCCGGAAAACCCTTCTTCTCCATCAGGCCTTCGCGCTCGAGGATGGCGTTGGGATAGAGGAAGCCGTCGGTGGTGATGAGGTCGACCTTGGGCACGTTCGGCCAGCGCGCCAGCAAGGCTTGCAGCACGCGCGCGGTGGTGGACTTGCCCACCGCCACCGAACCGGCGACGCCGATGATGAACGGCATCTTGACGTCCTCGGTGCCGAGGAAGCGTTCCTGCGCGCGGAACAGCCGCTGCGTCGCCGCCACATAGAGCGAGAGCAGGCGCGACAGCGCCAGATAAATGTCCTCGACTTCCTTGATATCGAGCCGGTCGTGCAGCGAGCGCAGGCGCGTGACCTCCTCGGAGGTCAGCGTCATCGGCGTGTCTTCGCGCAATGCCGCCCACTCCGCGCGCGAGAAGGTGCGGTAGGGCGATAAAGTTTCTTCGGTACGCTGTTCCATCGCCAAAACTATCTTCGCTTCTTACGCAACGCTTTTTCCTGGAGGCCGCTCTGCTTGGTGCGCTTGCCGAGTTCGGCCTCGACTTCCTTGAGCGTGACGTCGCGCGCTTTCAGCACGACCAGCAGATGATAGAGCAGGTCGCTTGCTTCGGCGACCACCCGGTTCTTGCGCTCCTGCACGGCAGCCAGTCCGGTTTCGAAGGCCTCTTCGTTCAGCTTCTTGGCGCAGGCGCCGATGCCCTTGTCGATCAGCACGCGGGTGTACGACTCCTTCGCGCTCGCCATGGCGCGCGCGTGCACGCGTTTTTCCAGATCGTTCAATGTAAATCTTTTGGGCATGTGCTTCCTTTGGGGCGTCCTTTCGGGCGCTCTTTATCACGGATCGAGACGCATCGGCAGTCCGGCTTTCGCCATATAGGCCTTGGCTTCGCGCACGCTGTGCTCGCCAAAGTGGAAGATCGAGGCGGCCAATACCGCCGTGGCATGGCCGTCGCGGATACCGGCGACCAGGTGATCGAGATTGCCGACCCCGCCGGAGGCGATCACCGGCACGGTGACCGCGTCGGCAATAGCCCGCGTCAGCGCGATATCGTAGCCCGCCCGCGTGCCGTCGCGGTCCATCGAGGTGAGCAGGATCTCGCCGGCGCCGAGCGCCACCACTTCCTTGGCGTATTCGACCGCGTCGATGCCGGTCGGCTTGCGGCCGCCATGGGTGAAGATTTCCCAGCGCGCGCGGGCCTGCGACACCTGCTTGGCATCGATCGCCACCACGATGCACTGGTCGCCGAATTTCTCCGCCGCCTCCTTGACGAAAGCGCGCCGCGCCACCGCCGCGGTATTGATCGACACCTTGTCGGCGCCGCAGGTGAGCAGCTTGCTGATATCGTCGACCGTGAGCACGCCGCCGCCGACGGTGAGCGGCATGAAGCACGCCTCAGCGGTGCGCCGTACCACGTCATAGATGGTGTCGCGGTTCTCGTGGCTCGCCGTGATGTCGAGGAAGGTCAGCTCGTCGGCGCCGGCCGCGTCGTAGGCGATGGCCGCCTCCACCGGATCGCCGGCGTCGCGCAGATTGACGAAATTGACGCCCTTGACCACGCGGCCGTCTTTGACGTCGAGGCAGGGAATGACGCGGACTTTGAACATGGCTCAGTCCGCCGCCTTCGCATCGCGAATAAGTTTCAGTGCTTCCGCCGCGTCCAGCCGCCCGTCATAGAGCGCGCGGCCGGCGATGGCGCCTTCGAGTTTCTTGGCGCGCAGCGCGAGCAGCGCCTTGATGTCCTCGATCGATGCAAGACCGCCGGAGGCGATCACCGGAATCGAAATGGCTTCGGCCAGCGCGATGGTGGCGTCCCAGTTGATGCCCTTGAGCATGCCGTCGCGCGCCACGTCGGTGTAGATGATGGCGGCAATGCCGGCGTCCTCGAAACGGCGCGCGATATCGAGCGCCGACAATTCCGAGGTTTCCGCCCAGCCCTGCACCGCCACCTTGCCGTCGCGCGCGTCGAGCCCGACCGCGACGCGGCCGGGGAAATCCCGCGCCGCCTGTTTCACGAACGGCGGATCGCGCACCGCCGCGGTGCCGATGATCACGCGCGTGACACCCTTCTCAAGCCAGGCTTCCACCGTTGCGGTGTCGCGGATGCCGCCGCCGAGCTGCACCGGAATCGAAATACTCTCCAGGATGCGGTCGACCGCGGCGGCGTTCACCGGCTTGCCGGCGAAGGCGCCGTCGAGATCGACCATGTGCAGATAATCGAAGCCTTGCGCTTCGAAGGCGCGCGCCTGCGCCGCCGGATCGCGATGAAATACGGTGGCGCGCGCCATGTCGCCCTGCTCCAGCCGCACGGCGAGGCCTTCCTTGAGGTCGATGGCGGGGAACAGGATCATGGCATCCACTTCAAAAAATTCGCGATCAGCTTGAGGCCGAGGCGCTGGCTCTTCTCGGGATGAAATTGCGTGCCGACCATGTTGTCGCGTCCGACGATGGCCGTGAGCGGCCCGCCGTAATCGGCCTGCGCCACCAGATCGGAGCGCTGCGCGGTTTTCAACTCATAGCTGTGCACGAAATAGGCATGCAGGCCATCCGGCCCGAGCGGAATGTCGGCGAGCAGCGGATGCGGCTTCAACATGTTCAATGTATTCCAGCCCATGTGCGGGATCTTCAGGCCAGGGTCGGAGGGCGCGATGCGATCGACCTCGCCGGCGATCCAGCCCAGCCCGGGCGTCACCTGATATTCGCGGCCGCGCTCGGCCATCAACTGCATGCCGACGCAGATGCCGAAGAACGGCCGGCCTTTCTTACGCACCACGTTTTCCAGCGCGTCGATCATGCCGGCAATATTGTCGAGCCCCTGCCTACAATCGGCGAAAGCGCCGACGCCCGGCAACACCACGCGATCCGCGCGCGCGACCTCATTGGGATCGCTGGTGACCACGATCGGCTCGTTCAAGCCGGCATCGCGCGCGGCGCGCTCGAACGCCTTGGCGGCCGAATGCAGATTGCCCGAGCCGTAGTCGACGATGGCGACGCTCATCGTTTCAGCCCCGGCTCCGGAAACAACCCGATGACATCGGTCGGCGATGGCGGTCCGCGCCGCATCGGTGTCCCGTATTGCGGCTGCGGCAAATCGGCGGGCGGCGCTGGTGGGACGACAGCGCGGTTGGCCCAGGCGGCGTAGAAGCGCTGTTCGGCGATTTCGCGATCCTCGCCGACCACGAAGCCGAGCGTCTTCCAGCCGCGTCGAGTCAATGTCCAGCGCCAGAGCGTCGCCGCCTCGAAGCCGACCAGCAAGGCAATCAGCAGGCTCGCCGGCACTTGCGCCTGCGCCGAGACGCCGAGCCAAGCCAACACAAAGGCAAGCGCAAAAGTCACGACCACATAGCCCAGCAGCGCCAGCCACAGCCGTCGCCACAGCAACCACAAGGGCGCCAGCAGGAAGGCCCAAAAATGGAATCCGTCGCGCACGAATACGAAGCGCTCGGGAGCGCTGGTGGTTTCGCCCTGCTTGGGCGGCGGCGCGTGCACGGTGAAAGTGGGCATTTGTGTAAGCCTTATGACCTTCGTCATATATGAGGTGTCATGCCCCGCGACCCGTCTTCGCCAAGAGGCTTCGACGGGTTTGGGTCTTAGTCCGCCGAAGCGCGGAGCGCGAAGGCGGAAAGCAGACATCCAGTAGCCCCTGTCTCCAATCGGAAACGCCGGGATTACTGGGTCCCCGCTTTCGCGGGGACGACAGCCGAGCGCGTTCACCCCCCGAGCGAGCCCTTGGTGGACGGCACCTCATCCTTGGCGCGCGGATCGATCGCCACCGCGGTGCGCAGCGCGCGCGCCAGGCCCTTGAAGCAGGACTCGGCGATGTGGTGGTCGTTGCTGCCGTACAGGCATTCGGCGTGCAGCGTGATGCCGGCATTCATGGCGAAGGCCTGGAACCATTCCTGCACCAGCTCGGTGTCGAAGGTGCCGACTTTGTCGCGCACGAACTCGGCCTTGAACACCAGAAACGGCCGCCCGGAAATGTCGATGGCGACACGCGTCAACGCCTCGTCCATCGGTACATGGACATCCGCATAACGTGTGATGCCCTTCATGTCGCCGAGCGCCTGCTTCACCGCAGAACCCAGCGCGATGCCGACGTCCTCGGTGGTGTGGTGGTGATCGATATGCAGGTCGCCCTTGGCCTTGACCGTGATGTCGATGCGCGAATGGCGCGCCAGCAGGTCGAGCATGTGGTCGAGGAAGCCGATGCCGGTCGCGACCGACGAGCGGCCGGCCCCGTCGAGATCGACTTCGACCTCGACATCGGTTTCCTTGGTCTTGCGCTTCACGGCGGCTTTGCGCATTGCGGTTACCTGGCAATTCCCTCGAATTGCGCGCCTTTTAACAGGGGTTTACGGGATTCGCCACTGGTGTGGCGCGCCGTTTGCAAACCGCGCAGCCCATGCCTAGATGACGCTGATTGCAGGGGTTCAAGCGTATGTCATCCAACGAACTTCCCAACTGGCACGGCACCACCATCCTCACCGTCCGCAAGGGCGGCACCGTGGTGATCGGCGGCGACGGCCAGGTCTCCATCGGGCAGACCATCGTCAAGGCCAATGCCAAGAAAGTGCGCCGCCTGGGCAAAGGCGACGTGATCGGCGGCTTTGCCGGCGCCACCGCCGACGCATTTACCTTGTTCGAGCGGCTGGAGAGCAAGCTCGAGCAGTATCCCGGCCAGCTCACCCGCGCCGCGGTCGAGCTCGCCAAGGACTGGCGCACCGACCGCTATCTGCGGCGCCTCGAAGCCATGATGCTGGTCGCCGACAAGCAGGTATCGCTGGTGCTCACCGGCACCGGCGACGTGCTGGAGCCGGAGAACGGCGTCGCCGGCATCGGCTCCGGCGGCAATTATGCGCTCGCCTCGGCGCGCGCGCTGCTCGACGGGCCGCTCGACGCCGAGGCGATCGTGCGCAAGTCGCTCGACATCGCCGCCGACATCTGCGTCTACACCAACCGCAACGTCACCATCGAGAAACTACCAACCTAACTGTCATGCCCGCGCAGGCGGGCATCCAGTAATCACCGGAATGAGATGCAATCGATAGACCGGGGTTACTGGATCATCCGCTTTCGCGGATGATGACGCAGAGAGTGAATAATGACCGACTTCTCCCCGCGCGAAATCGTCTCCGAACTCGACCGCTACATCGTCGGCCAGACCGACGCCAAGCGCGCGGTCGCCATCGCGCTGCGCAACCGCTGGCGCCGCCTACAGCTCGACGACAGGCTGCGCGAGGAAGTGCTGCCCAAGAACATCCTGATGATCGGGCCGACCGGCGTCGGCAAGACCGAAATTTCGCGCCGCCTGGCCAAGCTCGCCGGCGCGCCGTTCCTCAAGGTGGAAGCCACCAAATTCACCGAAGTCGGCTATGTCGGCCGCGATGTCGAGCAGATCGTGCGCGATTTGGTCGAGATCGGCATCGCGCTCACCCGCGACAGAAAACGCAAAGACGTGCAGACGCGCGCCGAACAGGCGGCGGAAGAGCGCGTGCTCAACGCTTTGGTTGGGCCCGGCGCCAGCCCCGCCACGCGCGAAAGCTTCCGCAAGAAGCTGCGCGACGGCGAGCTCAACGACAAGGAAATCGAGATCGAGGTGCAGGGCGGCGGCGCCGGCATGCCGATGTTCGAGATCCCCGGCATGCCCGGCGCGCAGATGGGCGCCATCAATATCGGCGATATCTTCGGCAAGCTGGGCGGCGGCCGCACCAAGACGCGGCGCGTCACCGTCTCGGAGTCGCACCCCATTTTGATCAACGAGGAATCCGACAAGCTGCTCGACAACGATCAGCTGGTGCTGGAATCGATCAAGGCTGTGGAGCAGAACGGCATCGTCTTCCTCGACGAGCTCGACAAGATCGCCGGACGCGAGGGCCGCATGGGCGCCGACGTGTCGCGCGAGGGCGTGCAGCGCGACCTGCTGCCGCTGATCGAAGGCACCACCGTCAACACCAAGCACGGGCCGGTGAAGACCGACCACATCTTGTTCATCGCCTCGGGCGCGTTCCACATTTCCAAGCCGTCCGACCTGCTGCCCGAGCTGCAAGGCCGGCTGCCGATCCGCGTAGAGTTGAATGCGCTCACGCGCGACGACATGCGCCGCATTTTGACCGAACCGGAAGCCTCGCTGATCAAGCAATATGTCGCGCTGCTCAACACCGAGGGCGTGACGCTGGAATTTTCCGAGGATGCCATCGACGCCATCGCCGACATCGCGGTGGCGGTGAACTCCTCGATCGAGAATATCGGCGCGCGCCGCCTACAGACGGTGATGGAACGCGTGCTCGACGAGATCTCGTTCGCGGCCACCGACCGCTCCGGCGAGACGGTCAAGATCGACGCCGCTTACGTGCAGAAGCACATCGGCGATCTGGCCAAGAATACCGACCTGAGCCGGTTTATCTTGTAAGGGTCCTGCTACTTGCGCGAGAACTTCGCGAAAATCCGGTCAGTTGTGACTATCGCAATATTTGTTGCGAAAATCGCAGCGTCCTATAGACTGTGACGGTCAGGACGAATTTGCCTTCAAATTCAGACATTAACGTAAACCTGCGCGACCCCGTTTTATATGAGTTTTTCTGCCTGTGGATGCCAGACGCTACAACCTTAACGGCAATTCCGATTTACACCTCTTGTGTTGCCGAGCAATATATTTTGGCCAAAGGAGTGGCGTGCCATGTCCGCAACGAGGCGGCGCGATCGCGCCGCCCTAAGTGAAATGACGCCGGGCCAACACCTCCGCGCGGAAATCGAACGACTCGGACTCGATCAAGTTGCAGTGCGCAAGGCGACCGGCGTCTCTCGCCAGACGATCAATAATATCGTTAATGACCGCCAGCCCATTTCGCGGGCCATGGCCGGCAAGCTCGGCCGTCTCACCGGCCATGGTTCCGATTACTGGTTGCGGGCTTCGTTTTCGTCCGCGCCGCGCGCCGAACATCCGGCGAAGACGCGTGCTGCCGTTCGCCCAATCGGCGGCGGTGTCCTGGTGAATTATCAGATCGCGCAGGCGGTGAAAAAGGGCATCATTGGCATGGAGCCTTTCGACGAAGCCAATGTGCGTCTCACCTCGGTCGATCTCACGCTCGGCGATTTTCTGATCACCCCCGAGGGCAAGAAAATCAATATCGGCGGCGGGCACGGATTTACGCTTAAACATAATTGCACGGTCAATGTTAGCACCAAGGAACGCATTGAACTTCCGCCGGACCATGTCGGCCGCGTCGGCGCCATCATGAGTCTGGCGAAAAACGGGATATTCACTTCCGCCGCTTTCCAGCTCGCACCGGGCTTCAACGGTCATCTGCATTTCTGCATTTTCAATTCCGGCCGGGAAAGTCTCGAACTCCGTAGCGGAATGCCGATCGTCAGTATTGAGATCATGTCCCTGAGCGTTTTGCCGCTCATGAACGGGGCCGGAGTCGAGCAACCGCGCCGCGGCCGCCGCCGGCCATGACACGATCGCGCGGCGATCCGGTCCGCGACCGTCGCGACCAGATCGCCTTATGCGCGAGAGTCATATCGATCCCCTTTGTGTTCGGCGGCCAATCAATTCGCCGGGCCTGTAATAATATATTTTAGTTCAGTATGTTATGAGGCATGTCAGGTGAATGACTAATTTTATTTGACAGCTACTTTAACGCGAGTATTGTGGGTGTGTGAGTAAATCTAGCTAGCTTGCGTGGGGGGAGTTGCAGCATGCGTCACTCAGGAAGAAATTTCCGGTCGAGCGCGATTCGCAGCCGTGGCAGCCGTCCGGTCATGGGCAATGCAAATGTTGACTCGGAACTAATATGGAGTGTTTGGCTTGGGCTATCCCTGTTGCATGAAAAGCTCGCCGACGACGGTCGCCAACCCATAAGTGGTTGCGCCACGCCGCGGCACGATTTTGACAATTCGTCCAGGTGACAGCTATCGACGCCTTCAGCCGCCGCGCGCGCGACGCACCCGCACATAAAGCGCGCCCTCGCCGCCATGCGAGACATGGGCGTCTTCGAAGCCGATCACCAGCGCGCGGAATTCCGGCAGCCCCAGCCATTGCGGCACGTGCCGGCGCAGCACGCCCGGTTCGCCACCGCGGCCTTTGCCGGTGATCACCAGCACCAATCGGGCATCGCGCGCGATGGCATTGCGCAGGAAATGCAACAGCGCGGAATGCGCTTCGCTTTGCGTGAGGCCGTGCAGGTCGAGGCGGCCATCGATCGCCTCTTTGCCGCGCGCGACGCGCGCCCGCATGCGGCGGCCGAGCGGCGCTAAAGGCGGCGGTTGGGGCCGAACCTTAGCAGCGGACTTGGCGCGCTCCCTCTCCCCTTGGGGGAGAGGGCTGGGGTGAGGGGGCAAGTGACTCTCGTTAGGCTGTAACCCCTCACCCGACGCGCTTCGCGCGTCGACCTCTCCCAATGGGAGAGGTGAAGTGCGCAGCGGCGCGATCGATTTGGTGACGATGGTCCATAGCACGCGCTCGTCTGGCGTAAGAACGCGGCGTCGGTTGCCGTCGCGGCTCATGGTGCGGATTTAAGGACGCTGCTTCGGCAGCGGCGCGGTCGCCGAAGCCGTGGACAAGGCATCGGCCAAAATCGCCTTCGGCCGCGGCAATGGCAGTGGAATATTGTTCGCCGGCGCGGCGCCGCTGCCGTTCACCGCCAGGCTGCGCGGCACCAGCATGACGAATTGACCGAACTGCTTGATGCGTCCGGCGATATGGCCGATCTCCTCGCCGGCGCCGAAATAGATATCGGCGCGTGCCGGTCCGACAATGGCCGAGCCGGTATCCTGCGCGAACAGCAGGCGGCGGAATTTGGTGTCCGGCTTCTCGCTCAGGATCGGCAGCTCGGCGTCGATCCAGATCGGCGTGCCGTAGACGTGGATTCGCTTGTCCACCGCCAGCGAACGCCCGGGCGTGAGCGGGATACCCTGCGCGCCGATGCATTCGTCATGCGGGGCGAGCGCGGTCTCGCGGAAGAACACGAAGGAGCGGTTCTTGCGGCGCAGTTCCCTGCCCTCGTCCGGATTGGCATCCATCCAGTCGCGGATGCGATCCATCGACATGTCTTCCTTGGCGATAATGCCGCGATCGATGAGGAATTTGCCGACCGGCGTATAGCGCTGGCCGTTGCTGGCGACATAATTGAGCCGCAGCAGCTTGCCGTCATCGAGCTTTACCCGCGTCGAGCCCTGGATCTGCGCGAAAAAGGCATCGACCGGATTTTTTACGTAACAGATTTCCAGCTTCCTGCCCTTGAGCGCGCCGTTCTCGATGGCGGTGCGGTCGAAATGGGCAAATACCCTGCTCTGGCGCTTTCTCACCGTGTCGGCCGGCGCGGCGTAGATCGGGATCTTGAATTCGTCGGTCGGTACGCGCGAGCCGACAAACTCGGTTTCGTAATAGCCGGTGAAAAAGCCTTCCGTTTGGCCCTGCGGCGCAATGCGCACCGGCTTGAAATTATCCTCGAAGAAGGCGCGCGCCTGCTTATCGCTAGGAGAATTCGCGGCCGTTGCGGTACGCTCGCATACCTTGAACAATGCGCCAAAAAGCGGACGGGCCGCCCGCACCGCCTTGCCGCCTTGCAGAATGGCGCTGCAGCTTTTCAAGAATGCGCTATAGGCGGCGGCGTGGTCGTCATCGGACCAGCCGGCGAGCGCTGCAAAATTGAGCGTTTCGACTTGCGCGTGCGGCAGTTTCAAAACCGCCTCGCGCGCCGCCGCCGGCAGGCTCGCGCAAAATCCCAATCCGATCAGAAAGCCAAAACGGATTGCGAGGTGGGGACGCGATGCCGCCATGCGCGATTATCCGGCGGTGGTTTCGGCTTCGGTGGCGACCAGCTTCCAGTTCGGATCGCGCGCCGACACATCGCGCGCGAAGGTCCACACGTCGGTGACGTCGGTGACCTTATCGGCACTGCCGTCGATGACATTGCCGTCCCGGTCGCGCGTCACCGAAACCAGCTTGGACTGGAAGCGCACGGTCAGCTGCGCATTGCGGCCGCGCAATTCGGCGGCCGTGATCTCGGCATTGTCGATCGAAACAAAACGGCTCTCCACCGTCTCGCCGCGTTTCTCGCGGTCGCCGATGGCGGCCTCGAAGCCGTCATAGACCTCGCGCGACAGCAGATTCTTCAGGGTGCGGCGGTCGCCTTCGGCATAGGCGTTGACGATCATCTCGTAGGCCGCGCGTGCGCCGGTGAGGAAGTGCTTGGCGTCGAAATCGGGAGACGCGGCGGCGATGGCATCGAGTCCGCCGGCGATGACGGAGCCCGTCTCGGCCACGCCCTTCCAGCGCTCGCTTGGCTCCACCGGTTCGGCCGGGCTCTGCGCGGCCGCTTCCGGTGTGCGATTGGGCAAAGCGACGACGTTTTCGCCCGCCGGCCGCACCGGTTCACGTGCGGAATAAGGATCGTATGGCGGACGCTCCCGCCCCGTGCGCTGGCCGAGCACGCTGCGCAGGCGCAGGAAGATGAACACCGCAAGCGCCAGGAATATGATGGTGTAGATATCGAACACGTCTCGCATGCTTTCAGCTACCGTACCGTAGGTCAGCGCTCGGTCTCTCGCCGGGTAGGCGGCGTAGCGGCCGGTTCCACCCTTATTATATCTATGCCGGTGGCCGCACCGTTCCATAGGTTTGCGCCAGTATTTCGGCGCAAATCGTGCCTGCTGGGCAAACCTTAGACGATCAGGGCGGTTACGCCAACATGGGTTACCCAGGCAAACATCGATGAATGTGGCAAAATGGCTAATCTTGGCGTTGCTGGCCCTGCCTTTGGCGGAATTGGCCGCGTTCATCGCCGTGGCGGCCATGATCGACTTCGCTTGGGCGTTGGCGCTGATACTGGCCGGTTCGTTAACGGGCGTGCTGATTTTGCGCCATGCCGGCGGCAATCATATCGCACGCGTGCGCGTCGCCTTGAGCGACGGCGGGGTTACGGCGCTGCAAGCCGACGGCAGCGGCTTCCTCGTCCTGCTGGCCGGGATTCTCCTGCTAATTCCAGGGTTTATCACGGATATCGCGGGCCTTTTGCTGCTTATCGCGCCGCTCCGGCAAACTTTTGCAGACCGGCTGCGCGGAGATACGCCGCCGCGCCAAGACGGCATCGTCGATCTGGAGCCGGAACAATGGCGCCGCGTTCCCGACCCGGCACTGCCAGACCGGCACGATAAGGACAATCGCGGCTAACGCCGCACGTCCTTGTTCCCCCATAGGCCCTATGTTAGCCAACCGCCAAATTATGAGGCCGCCTGGCGGCGCGAAGGAGTGTTCATGTCGACGACCAATGGCGGCCCGTCCGCGGACCAAGTGCCGCAACTCAACGTGGTGGCGCAATACATCAAGGATTTCTCGTTCGAGAATCCGAACGCGCCGCAGTCATTGATTCCCAAGCAGGAGCCGCCGCAGATCAACATCCAGATCAACGTCAACGCCACGCCGCTGTCGGACACCGACATCGAGGTGGTGCTCGATCTGCAAGGCAAGGCGGAACATTCCGGCTCGCTGTTGTTCAATTTCGAGCTGCAATTCGGCGGCGTGTTCCGTATCCGCAACGTGCCGCAGGAAAACCTGAACGCCATCGTGCTAATCGAATGCCCGCGCTTGCTGTTCCCGTTCGCGCGCGAGATCGTCGCCACCTCGGTGCGCAATGGCGGCTTCCCGCCGTTGCTGCTCGATCCGGTGGATTTCGTCGGGCTCTATCGTCAGAAGATGGAACAGATGCAGCCGCAGCCGGCGACGCAGAGCTGAGCGTTTGCTTTCTTCCCCTCTCCCCGTGCGGGAGAGGGTGCCGAGCGAATGCGTCCGCATGAGCGAGGCGGGTGAGGGGTCAATGCCTCATCCGAATCCGACCCCTCACCCGGCTCGTGCTTCGCTGTCGCTACGCACTCGCCACCCTCTCCCGCAAGGGGAGAGGGGAAACGCGCCCGGGGCGACCGCTTTAAATTCTACAGATAATTCCGCCACAGCGCATTCTCACCGAGCGTCGCCACGAATTGGCGATGCGCGGCGCGATCGGCCTCGCTCAGCCGCGGCGTCAGCGGCGTGCTGCGTTCGCGCCGGGTCACGATACCGTCGCCGCTGGTGCCGCGCCGCTCGACGGTTTCGGCCAAGCCCAGTTGCGCCTGGCGGGCGCCGATCAATTCAAGATAAACCTCGGCCAGGATCTCGGCATCGAGCAGCGCGCCATGCTTGCTGCGCCGCGAATTGTCGATGCCATAGCGTGCGCACAGATCGTCGAGCCGGTTCGGCCCGGCCGGATGCTTGCGGCGCGCCAGCATCAGCGTATCGACCAGCCGCTCGCGCGCGATCAGCGCCCGCTCGACGCGTTTGAGCTCGGCGCAGAGGAAGCCGTGATCGAAGCCGGCATTGTGGATCACCAGCGGCGCCTCGCCGATGAAGTCGAGGAAGTCGTCGACAATCTCGACGAAACGCTTGTGGCCCTTGAGGAACTCGCTCGACAGCCCATGGATGGCGAAGGCCTCGGCCGGCACCTCGCGCTCCGGATTGAGATAGGCGTGGAAGGTCGCGCCGGTCGGAATCCGGTTGAGCAATTCGATGCAGCCGATCTCGACCAGGCGGTGGCCTTGGCCCGGATCGAGGCCGGTGGTTTCGGTGTCGAGGACGATTTCGCGCATATCCGCCTATGCTGCTATCGTCCCCGCGAAGGCGGGGACCCAGTAATCACGGCGCTGATTGTGTCTACTGGATGCCCGCTTTCGCGGGCATGACAGATAGCGACTCAGCGCTGCCGTTTCGGCATCTTAGCGACGCTTTTGAGAATATCACGCACCTGCGCGCGCGCCGCATCGAAGCCTTGAGAGCTATCCACGATGAAATCTGCGCGGCGGCGCTTTTCGGCGTCCAGCATTTGCTTGGACAAAAGAGCCTGGAACTTCTGGCGCGCGCCATGCACAAGCGGGTGCACAATCGATTCAAGCCGCTTGATGGCGGCGGCATCGCCCAGCACGCTTTTCGCAAGCTTCTCGCGATCGACCTTGCCGTTGGCGGTGGTGCCTGGAAACGCCGCTTCGATGGCGCCGGTGGCCTCACCCTCATAGAGCCGGTGCACGGCGGCGTCGGCGTCGTAGACCGGCACGCCAGCCTCGGCGAACATCTTCGCCGTGGTGGACTTGCCCATGCCGATCGAGCCGGTGAGACCGAGGATGAACATTGGGCGTCAGCCTTCGATGAATTCGTTTTTCCGCAAAAACGCGAGCAGCGGCAACAACGGCAAGCCGAGGATGGTGAAATAGTCGCCCTCGATCTTGTCGAACAGATGCACGCCGATGCCTTCGAGCTGATAGCCGCCGACGCTCAGCAAGGCGGCATCCCCCGCCATGGCAAGATATTTCTCGAGGAAACGGTCGGAGATGTCGCGCATGGTCAGCCGCGCGGTATCGACGCAATCGAACAGCACCGCGCCGTCGCGCGCCAGCGCCAGCGCCGAATGCAGCTCATGCGTCCGCCCGCGCAAGCTCCGCAATTGCTCGGCCGCGGCGGCGCGGTTCGCCGGCTTGCTGAAGCGGGCGGGACCCAGCGCCAGCGTCTGGTCGGCGCCGAGCACCAGCTGCCCGGGACGCGTGGCCGCCACGGCGAGCGCCTTGGCGCGCGCCAGCAGCCTTGCCGCCTCAGCCGCGTCGCTGGCGCCTGTCTTGGCCTCCACCGCGCGCTCGTCGATATTTGCCGGCCTGATCTCGAAGCGCAGCCCGGCGGCCGCCAGCAGCTTACCGCGCACATTGCTCTTCGACGCGAGCACCAGAGGCTGACGGTCGAGCCAGAGCGGCATGATCTTCCTTTAATCCTTTTCTTAGCGCGTAATCCCGAAAACCGGTTCCCATCCCCGATCAAGTCGAGGACAAGCTTTTCGGGATCACGCGCTAGCCCACCGGATGGCGGCGGCGTTCGGACAACAGCTTCATCACCGCGGCGGCGGTTTCCTCGATCGAGCGGCGCGTCACGTCGATCGACGGCCAATTATGCTTGGCGCAGAGCCGGCGCGAAAACGCGACCTCCTCGGCCACCGCCGTCTTGTCGATGTACTGCGAGTCGTCGCGATGCGCTTTCAGACCGAGCAGCCGATTCTCGCGGATCTGCACGATGCGTTCGGCGCTGGCATAGAGCCCGATCACCAGCGGCCGCGCCAGCTTCTCGACCTGCGGCGCCAGCGGTACGCCCGGCACCAGCGGCACATTGGCGGTCTTGACGCCGCGGTTGGCGAGATAGATCGAGGTCGGGGTTTTCGAAGTGCGCGAGACGCCGACCAGCACCACGTCGGCCTGCTCCAGCCCTTCCACGTGCTGGCCGTCGTCATGGAACATGGTGTAGTTGAGCGCATCGATGCGCTGGAAATATTCCGCATTGAGCACGTGCTGGGCGCCGGCGCGGTGGATGGTTTCGGCGCCGAGATAGGATTGGAACAACCGCAGAATCGGACCCAGCACCGACATGCAGGGCAGACCGAGTTCGCGACACCGGGTTTCCAGCAGCGCGATCAGTTCTTCCTCGAGCAAAGTGTAAAGCACCAGCCCGGGCGCCTCGGCGATTTCGGTCAGTGCGTTCTCCAGCGACTTGCGCGAGCGCACCATCGGATAAAGATGTTCGACCGGGTGCACATTGGCGTATTGCGCCGCGGCCGCGCGCGCGACCGTTATCAAGGTCTCGCCGGTCGCATCCGACACGAGATGAAGATGGAAATAACCAGGTTCAGGCATCTGTATAGTAATGGGATGACGTGTGGATAGGGTGGGAGGAGGCCACGGCTTTAGCTCTCACGCAAGCCGACATGGAGCGGAACCGTCATTTCCTTCCACATGGCCGGCCTTGGGACAATGCCGGGGTATCTATTGAAAGGCGATGCAGTCATGTGGACGGCTATCTGGGGACGGCAATGGATAAGCCTGCAAAAACCCAATAAAACGGCCTTAGCTGCTGTGGATAGACTACGACCGATTAGCGCTCGATTCTGAATTCACTCGCGCCAGCCGGTGGACAGACGGTTGATCGCGAGTCATGAGTCCAATCAACCGCCTAATAAACACTACAAAGAGTCTTATAAGAGTCTTTATGGAAGAAGCTCGAAAACCTGAGAGTGTGGGGATAAAGCCGCTGCTGCGTGTGCTTGAGGGTACGCGCGAGAAGACTCCACCGATCTGGATGATGCGGCAGGCCGGACGTTATCTGCCGGAATACCGTGCAGTACGCGAGAAAGCAGGCGGTTTTCTGGACCTCTGCTTCAATCCCGAACTGGCGGCTGAGGTGACCTTACAGCCGGTGCGGCGTTTCGGCTTCGATGCCGCGATCTTGTTCTCCGACATCCTGGTGATCCCGCTGGCGCTCGGCCGCAAGGTCGAATTTCAGGTCGGCGAAGGGCCAAAACTTGAACCGCTGACCGATGCCGCGGCACTGGATAGTCTACGCGAGCACATTGACGGCAAGGTGCTGGCGCCGGTCTATGAAACCGTGGCGCGGGTCAAGTCGGCACTCGACAAGAAAACCACGCTGATCGGATTTTGCGGCGCGCCCTGGACCGTGGCCACTTATATGGTCGCAGGCGAGGCAACGCCGGACCAGGCACCCGCGCGTCTGTTTGCCTATCGCGATCCGGCCGGCTTCGGCCGGCTGATCGACCGGTTGGTGCAGGGCTCGATCGAATACCTGGTCGGCCAGCTCAAGGCCGGCGCCGAGTGCGTGCAGATATTCGATACCTGGGCCGGCGTGCTGGGCCCGGACCAATTCGAGCGCTGGTGTATCCAGCCGACGCAAAAGATCGTCGCCGGTGTGCGCGAACAAGTTCCCAATGCGAAGGTCATTGGGTTCCCGCGTGGTGTGCAGGCGATGGCGTTGCCTTACGTGCAGATGACCGGCGTGAACGGCATCGGTATCGACTGGACATTCGAACGTGAAATCGCACGCGATATTCTTCAGCCGCGCACCGCCGTGCAAGGCAATGTCGATCCGCTTTCTCTGCTGGCGGGCGGCGCCGCGCTCGACCGCGAGGTCGACGACGTGCTGGCGAAACTTTCAGGTGGTCCGCTGATTTTTAATCTTGGCCATGGCATCCTGCCGGCAACCCCGATCGCGCATGTCGAGCGGATGTTGAAGCGGGTGCGGGGGTAAACTACAATTCAAAAAACCGATGTAGGCGGCGTCCGATGTCTGTTCGCAACCGGGGCCAGTCGCCGATTGCAGCGGCACATTGCCCGAATAGCGACAACAGCAGTCATTGGCTCGGAGCTAATATCGCCCACCAAGTGGACGTTTCCGTTAAACCTGGGCTGGCAATTATCACCACACCGATCAGGCGGTCTCGCGCAACTGCACTATCTCGGCTTCCAACGCCTCGATGCGTTTGTCGCGCTCGTTAAACGCGACGGCGACGTCGGCGGCATCGAAGCGCTGTGGGATATGCTGCGCGCAATTCGCGTCCCAGGCGGAAACAGTAAAGAGGATCACCTGTTCGGGCCGCGCCTTGTACCCTTCCGGCATCAGCTTTGCCGTTAGTTCGGCGTCGCCTTCGACGACGCGTGCCTCGCCCCAGATCTTGATGCGCAGCCGGCGCGCATAATCGATCAGGAACAGATAAGCCTTGGGATTATCCGCGAGGTTGCCGAGCGTGATGTATTGCCGGTTGCCGACAAAATCGGCAAAGCCGATGGTCTTATCGTCAAGCACCCGCAGAAAACCGGGTGGGCCGCCGCGGTGCTGGATATACGGCTGACCCTCCGTGTTCGCGGTGGCGAAGAAAATGCTCGTTTGCGCCTCGATGAAGCTCGTGAGATCGGGGGTGATGCGGGTCTGCCAGGAGCCTGCGGCCTCGCTGCGCTCGTAGGAGCGGCGAGAGCCCTTGCGAGTCTGTACGGCCTTGACGGAAGGCGTGAAGGCGATGTCGCTGGAATAAGTCTGGGTAGTGTCCATGATTACCTCAGATGGTCGATGGCAATTCGGGTGCGTGATACACGACTTCGATTCGATGCCCGTCTGGGTCAAGAACATAGGCTGCGAAGTAATTGGGGTGATATAGGCGGCGCAATCCGGGCGCTCCATCATCCCGACCGCCTTTGGCGAGCGCGGCGGCATGGAAGGCCTGGACAGCCGCTCGACCCGGTGCACGGAAGCACAGGTGCATGCCGAATGACGGCACGACACCTGGCTCCACAGTGATCGTGAACTCGACGCCGAGCTGTCCGGCCATCGCGCCGTAGTCCGACCCGCGCCCATCGCCGAAGTCGACAGTGCGGACGATACCCAAGGTGCGTAGAACGGCGTCGTAGAATTGGCGACTGCGTTCAAGACTTGCTACGCCAAGCGACACATGGTCCAGCATCGTGCGGCTTGTCTGCGCGCCGCCTCAGGCCGCCGCCTTGCGGGCCGTGACGACGGGAAAGTCGATGTCAGTCGTGGCGACCATGTTGATGTAGTTGGTCCAAGTATTCAGGGCGACGTGGAGCACGATCTCGATCACCTGCGCATCGTCGTAGCCGGCGAGCTTGACAGCACGGACGTCGTCTTCGCTCACACGGCCGCGCTCGCGCACGATCATGGCGGCGAAGCGGACGGCAGCGGCCGCCTTGGGGTCGTTGGAGGCGCCGTTGCGGTTGGCGGCGATTTCTGCATCGTCGAGTTTGGCGAGGTTCTTGCCGAGGTAGGTGTGGGCCGACAGGCAATAGTCGCAGCCGTTGATCTCGGCGACGGCAAGCGCGATGCGCTCGCGTGTCGGGGCAGGCAGGGCGCCGTTGTTCAGCGCAGCGGATAGTCCGAGGTAGCCTTCGAGCGCGGCGGGGCTGTTCGAGACAACGCGAAACAAGTTCGGCACCAGGCCGAGTTGCTTCTCGACAGCTTCAAGCAGTGACCGGGAAGCGGGGGGAGCGGCTTCGATCGTGGCAGGAGTCGCGATGCGGGACATGGTGGTTTCCTCTGGAAGTTGGCCGGAGCGGCTAACTCCAGACATCTAGGCCCTTCCATTGAAGAGAAGGAGATGGCATTATTGAGAGATATCCTCCTGAATTCTGGAAGGACAGATGGATCGTCTTGAATCGATGTCGATCCTGCTGGAGGCGGTCGAAGCTGGCAGCCTATCGGCTGCGGGTCGCCACCTCGGCATGCCGCTCGCAACTGTCAGCCGCAAGGTTTCTGAGCTTGAGACGCATCTCGGAACCCGGCTTTTCAACCGCTCAAAACGCCGACTCATGCTCACCGACGCCGGCCAGTCTTACGTCGCTGCCTGCAAACGCATTCTTGAGGACGTCGGAGAAGCCGAGCGCGCCGCGTCAGGCGAATACACCGCGCCGAAAGGCGACCTGATCATCACCGCGCCGATCGTCTTCGGCCGCCTGCACGTCCTCCCGGTCGCGATGGAATTCCTCAAGACCTATCCGGACATCAACATCCGGATCGTGCTGGCCGACCGCGTGGTCGATCTCTTGGAAGACCACGTCGATCTCGCCGTCCGCATCGGGGAGCTGCCCGACAGCAGCTTTGTCGCGACCAGGATTGGCTCGATCCGCCGTGTGGTGTGCGGGAGCCCGCGCTATTTTGCCGAGCGAGGTATGCCGCAAACCCCCGGTGAACTTGGCACTCATGACTGCGTTGCCTTCGAGGGGCTGACGTCACCGGTTACCTGGATATTTAGGACCGGAAAGTCCGATGCGTCGGTCGCGATTCGCTCGCGGCTGATCGTTAACACGGCTGAGGCCGCCATCGACGCAGCCATCGCAGGAGTCGGGATCACGCGCGTGCTTTCGTACCAAGTCGCGAATGCGGTGCGAGCCAGCACGCTTGTCGTGGCGCTTCAAGAGTTTGAGCCGACACCATGGCCTGTTAGTCTCGTCTATCCTGGTCAGCGGCTCTTGCCACTCAAGCTGCGTGCCTTCCTCGATTTCGCGGTGCCGCGGCTGAAAGCGGGGCTGTTACAAGGCGCAATGTAGGAGCTTGGAGCACGACATCCGCTTTGCAGCCGATACCGGACACACGAAAGAACGAGACAACGCTCTTGTGATTTGAATTGCTCAAACCGTCGCGTATTTCCCTCAACCAAGCACGAAAAGACCCGCAGGTTGCGCCGTCCTGGAGGAAGCTGAAAACAACCGAGCAGAGAAACCTAACGCATGTACCTCTGGATCAAAGCCTTCCACATCATCGCGGTCATTTCGTGGATGGCCGGCATGCTCTATCTGCCGCGGCTGTTCGTCTATCACGCGGCCGCCAAGCCGGGTTCGGAGCAATACGAAACCTTCAAGGTGATGGAGCGCCGGCTCTACAGGTTCATCATGACGCCGGCGATGATCGTCGCCTGGGTGATCGGCATCGCGCTGGTGTTCGAAGGCCAATGGTTCGCTTCCGGCTGGTTCATCGCAAAGTTCATCTTGGCGATCGCCCTGACCTTCGTGCACGGCCTGCTCGGACATTGGACGAGCCAATTCGCCTACGACCGCAACCGGCATCCGCAGAAATTCTTCCGTATCGTCAATGAGATACCGACGGTGCTGATGATCGTCATCGTGATTTTGGCAACCGTTAAGCCATTCTGAATTCACGTTAATTCGTGCAAAGCGGCGCGCCGCCTCTTGCGCGAAATCTTAGCCCGCCTTATGTTGATTGCTCCCACCGAACGCAGGCGGATGCTAGTCGCGTTCCGGCCCCAAACGTTTGGGCCGGTCGCAGCATCGGGTCCCCCGGGCGCTATTTCCAACACCCTCGATACCCCAGACCTGCGATCTCTCTCTCCTCTCAAGTCTCTCGGTTCCGAGTCTTTTCACATTTTCCACGGCTCCCGTAGCCAAGACTCCACCGGTCACTTTTCCAAGGACGTAACCCCCCAATGCGGGAAATGAAACTTCAAGACCTCAAGTCCAAGACGCCGGCCGAACTCACCTCGTTTGCCGAAGAGCATCAGGTCGAGAACGCCAGCACCATGCGCAAGCAGGAGCTGATGTTCGCGATCCTCAAGCAGCTCGCGACGCAAGAAATCGACATCATCGGCGAAGGCGTTGTCGAGGTGCTGTCCGACGGCTTCGGCTTCCTGCGCTCGCCGGAATCGAACTATTTGTCCGGACCCGACGACATCTATGTCTCGCCCTCCCAAATCCGCCGTTTCGGCCTGCGCACCGGCGACACCGTCGAAGGCCATATCCGCTCCCCGAAAGAGGGTGAGCGCTATTTCGCGCTCTTGAAGGTCAACACCATCAATTTCGAGGACCCCGAGAAGGCGCGCCACAAGATCAACTTCGACAACCTGACGCCGCTCTATCCCGACGAGCGGCTGAAGATGGAATACGAAGATCCGACCAAGAAGGATCTCTCCGCCCGCGTCATCGACATCGTGTCGCCGATCGGCAAGGGCCAGCGCGCGCTGATCGTCTCGCCACCGCGCACCGGCAAGACCGTGCTGCTGCAGAACATCGCGCACTCGATCACCGCCAATCATCCCGAATGCTATCTGATCGTGCTGCTGATCGACGAGCGGCCGGAAGAAGTCACCGACATGCAGCGCTCGGTCAAGGGCGAGGTGATCTCCTCGACCTTCGACGAGCCGGCCTCGCGCCACGTGCAGGT
>JACQDO010000094.1 GCA_016201085.1 Hyphomicrobiales bacterium
GATGCGCATGTAGGAATCCTCTTCCTCCTCCTGCTTGGCCAGATAAGTCGAGACGCGGCCCTGCTTCGGCTTCGGCACGCCGGCCACCAGGGCCCAGTAGATCTTGCGCGCCGAGCGGGTGCGGAAGGTCTTGGCCAGCGCGGCGGCGGCAAAGCGGGTCTTGGCCACCAGCTGGCAGCCGGCGGTGTCCTTGTCGAGGCGGTGCACTAGGCGCGGGCGTTGCGCGTCGACGCCCGGCCCGCGCAATGCGCCCAGCATGCCGTCGATGTGGCGCACGGTGCCAGAGCCGCCCTGCACGGCAAGCCCCATCGGCTTGTTGAGCACCAGAACGTCGGCGTCCTCGAACAGCGTTATCGATTTGATGAAGGCGCGGTCTTTCTGCGCCTGCGGGGCGTCGTCGCGCGGCTTGGGCGCGTCGAGCTTGAGCGGCGGAATGCGCACCGTCTGGCCGGCTTCCAACCGGTTCTTCGGCTCGGTGCGCTTGCCGTTCACCCGCACCTCGCCTTTGCGGATGATGCGCTGGATATGGCTGAACGACAGGCCCGGAAAGCGTGCCTCGAAGAAGCTGTCGACGCGCATGCCGTTCTCGTCCGGTGTGACGGTGACGGTCTGCACGGCGGCGGAAAATTGCACCGGCTTCAACCCGTCATCCTGAGGCGGCGGCCGTAGGCCGCCCTCGAAGGATGAACGGCCAAGACCTTCAAGACCTTGGCCGTCGCCCTTCGAGGCTCGCCGCGCTCGCTCCTCTGGGTGACGGTTAAAGGTATGTCGTTCGCGGCTCTGGCTATCCCCCGACCGCTCGGATGAATACTTCGGCTTCTGCCGATTACCACGTCCGCGCACGCGCGGCCCGACCTGTTGCCGTCCGCCGCCCGGCTGGCGCGGACCATTTCTGCCACGCCGGCTCACGGGCACCGCCTGAGCGTGCCGCGCGCGCCACGATCCCAAGTGACCAAGAGCTTGCCGCCCTGCGGGCGCAGCGAGACGGGAATCGACTTATCGCCGCCCTCGCCCCAGCACCGGGCCTGGATGTGCACGGTGTCGCCGGTCTTGTAGCTGCGCTCGATGCGGCAGGCATCGGACGACCAGCGCAACGCCCGCTCGCTCACCACCAACGGCGATTGCATCGGCGTTCCGAAAAAACCCGCGCAGGCGGCATCGTCGACCGCCCAGCGGCCCATGACGCTCTCCGCTGCGTTGATCGATATCGCATTTGCCGCCCACATGAGCAACGCCACCGCCACAACCCCCGCAAATTTCATTCCCCGCCCCGTTCCTTGCGCAGCTTCGCCCAATAGTCGAGACGTTTCCTGATCTCGCGTTCGAAGCCGCGTTCGGGCGGATTGTAGAACTGCTGGCGCTCCAGCGCCTCCGGGAAATAATTCTGTCCGGAGAATGCCTCGTCGGTGTCGTGGTCGTAGGCATAGCCGCGGCCGTAACCTTCCGACTGCATCAGCTTGGTCGGCGCGTTGAGGATGTGCTTGGGCGGCAGCAGCGAACCGGCCTCTTTCGCCGTGCGCATGGCGGCGCCGAAGGCGGCATAGCCGGCGTTCGATTTGGGCGCGGTCGCCATATAGATCACCGCCTGCGCGATGGCCAGCTCGCCTTCCGGCGAGCCCATGAAGTCGTAGGCCTCCTTGGCGGCATTGGCGATCACCAGCGCCTGCGGATCGGCCAGCCCAATGTCCTCGATCGCCATGCGCACCACGCGGCGCGCGATGTAGAGCGGCGGCTCGCCGGCATCGAGCATGCGGCAGAGATAATACAGCGCGGCGTCGGGATCGGAGCCGCGCACCGACTTGTGCAGCGCTGAGATCAGATTGTAGTGCCCGTCCTGCGCCTTGTCGTAGATCGGCGCCCGCCGCTGCACGATCTCCTGCAATTTCGCGGAATCGAACAGCTCGTCCTGGCGCGCCGCGCGCCAGACTTCCTCGGCCAGCGTGAGCGAGGCGCGGCCGTCGCCGTCGGCCATGCGCGTCATCGCAATGCGGGCTTCGTCGTCGAGCGGCAGCCGCTTGCCTTCGATTGCTTCGGCGCGCGCCAGCAGTTTCTCGATCGCTTCCGCATCAAGCGATTTGAACACCAGCACGCGCGCGCGCGACAGCAGCGGCGCATTCAGCTCGAACGAAGGGTTCTCGGTGGTGGCACCGACCAGCACGATAGTGCCGTCCTCCATCACCGGCAGAAAGCTGTCCTGCTGGGCGCGGTTGAAACGATGGATCTCGTCGACAAACAGCAGCGTGCCCTGCCCGCTCTCGCGCCGTGTGCGCGCGGCCTCGAACACTTTCTTGAGGTCGGCGACGCCGGTAAAAATGGCGGAGATCTGCTCGAAATGCAGGTCGGTTTCCTGCGCCAGCAGCCTTGCCACCGTGGTCTTGCCGGTGCCGGGCGGGCCCCAGAACACCAGGCAACCGAGCGAACGCGTCGCCAGCATGCGGGTAAGCGCACCATCGGGGCCGAGCAGATGGTCTTGCCCGACCACCTCGTCGAGCCTGGTCGGACGCAGTCGGTCGGCGAGCGGACGTGGCGCATCCTTGTCGAGGCCGGCGGCCGCGAACAGCGTTGGACCCGCGGCTTTGGCGCGCGGGGTCATGGCTCTCGTTCCCCGGATGCGGCGCAGCACGAAGCGCAGCGGAGTGGTGCGCCGCTGATCCGGGGCCGTTTCAGGCTCCGAGTGTGGAAAGGTCCCGGTTCTGCAGCGCAGCGTTTCACGCTGCACTGCGCCCGGGACACGCGGCAATGCGTATGCGGGTTCATCCGCCGAACACCGCGGAAATCTTCTGGCCGCCGCGCAAGATGATGATGCGCCAGCTGCGATTCTGCTCGCTGGTCGCCACTTCAAGCTCGCGCGTCTTCTCGATACGCTCGCCATTGACCTCCTGGATCACGTCGCCACGCTGGAAGCCGAGATTACTGGCATAGGAGCCGTTGGCGACGTCGAGTATGACGACGCCGCTGTCGGCATTCTGCAACTGCAACTCATCGGCCAACGCCGGCGAGAGGTTGGCCACTTTGGCGCCGGAAAACGGCGAGCGCGAACGGATGGTGATTTCCTCGCGCGGTATCTCCGGCGCGGTCTGCAAGGCCACGGGCGTCTTGAGCTCGCGGCCGTTGCGCAGCACGCCGAGCTGCACGCTGCCGCCAAGCGGCTGCGTGGCGAAACGGTAATCGAAGGCATTGGGATCGTCGACCGCCTGGGCGTCCACCGACACGATGAGGTCGCCCGGCTTGAGGCCGGCACGCGCCGCCGGGCCGTTCGGCACCACGTTCGAGACCAGCGCGCCGGCCGGTCGCTAGAGCCCCATGCTGTCGGCGATGTCCGGCGTCACCGTCTGCAACTTGGCGCCCAGCCATGGCCGCTTCACCGCGCCACCGCCGCCTTTGGCCGAGGCCACCACAACCCGTACCATGTTGGCGGGGATGGCGAAGCCAACGCCCTGCGAGCCGCCCGAGCGCGAGAAGATCGCGGTGTTGATGCCGACCAGTTGCCCGGTGAGATCGACCAGCGCGCCGCCGGAATTACCCGGATTGATGGCGGCGTCGGTCTGGATGAAGAACTGATAGTCGCTGATGCCGACTTGCGTGCGCGCCAGCGCCGAGACGATGCCGTGCGTCACCGTCTGCCCGACGCCGAACGGGTTACCGATGGCGAGCACTATATCGCCCACCTGCAGCGCGTCGGAATTGGCGAAGTCGAGGAACGGAAATTTTTCGCGGCCGTCCTTGATGCGCAGCACCGCCAGGTCGGTGCGCTGGTCCTTGAGCACCAGCGTCGCCTCGAATTCGCGCTTGTCGGCGAGCGATACCTTCATCTCGTCGGCGCCTTCGATGACGTGGTAGTTGGTCAGGATGTAGCCGCTGGGGCTGACGATGACGCCGGAACCGAGGCCGGAGTTACGCTGCGGCTGACCTTCCGGGCGGTCGCCAAAGAAATGGCGGAAAATCGGATCGTCGAACAGCGGGTGGCGCTGCTGCTTGATTTCCTGTGTCGTGTAGATGTGTACTACCGAGGGCAAGGCGGCGCGTGCCGCATCGCGATAGGAGCCCGGTGTGC
>JACQDO010000095.1 GCA_016201085.1 Hyphomicrobiales bacterium
ACGTTCTCAGCGCCGACCAGTCTGGCGTAGCGGCCGATGCGCTGCGCGATCAGCTCGGGATGCTCGATGAAGTTCGACTTCGATTCGATCACGCCGGGAATCAGCAGCTTGCCGTCGGGCAGCTTGACGCGCTCGAACAGCGTCCATTCATGCGCGTGGCGCGGATTGGCGGCCTCGAGCGAGATCGCGTTCGGCCGCGCCATGAACACGATGTCGATGATGTCGGCAAGCGGCACGTCGCGATGATGCGGGCCTTCGTAATTGCCCCAGCACAGGTGCAGGCGCAGTTGCTCGGCTGGGATATTAGCGACCGCATGATTGAGCGCCTCGACATGCAGCTGCGCGCGCTTGCGGAACTCCGCCAGGCTCAAATCGGCGTATTGGATATGGCGGCCCATGGCGAGGTCGGGACAGTCGATCTGCAGTACCAGGCCGGCCTTGGCGACGGTCTCGTATTCATGCCGCATGGCCTCGGCGATGGCCGCCAGATACGCCTCCTGGCTCGGGTAATGCTCGTTGCGGAAGAACAGCCCAATGACGCCGGGCGAGGCCGCGCTCATGAATCCGCCCTTAGCCTGCACGCCCGCCAGCGCCGCCTTGAGATTGGCAACGTCGGTGGCCGCCGCCTGCGCATCGCGCAAGGTAATCGGCGCGTTGCAGGCTGGCGTCTTGCGGCGCGAGCGGCCGGGATCGCCGAATACGCGCTTTTCCAAGAGCGGGAACTCGGCCAGGTCCTGGTAGACGAAGGTATTGCCGGCGCCGCCGAAGCCGCCCAGCCGGTCCTTGATGTAGGTGGCGTAGCTCGGCTTCGACATCTCGCCGTCGTTGATCAGGTCGATGCCGGCCGCCGCCTGTTTCTGCACCACCTCGGCCACCGCCGTCCGCACCCGCTCGGCCAGGGCGCTCGCGTCGACCGGCACGCCGGCCTCCTTGGCATGCATGGCGCGGATCAGGTCGTCCGGCCGCGGCAGGCTGCCGGTATGGGTGGTGAGAAAACGCCCGTCACTGCGCTGCATGGCCGGCCTCCGCCGCCGACTGTAGGGCAGGGCCCGCCCGCTAACCACCAGCCTTCGCCTTACAAGGCTTCGGCTCGGCAAGCTCTCGTGCGAAGGCTGCCGCGCCGTAGCTTCAGCGGAGGCGGGCTTGCGTTGACAGGGGCGGGGGAGGCCCTTATGAACCGGCTCAAACACACACCCAGAGCCAGTCATGAAAGTCCGTAACTCCCTGAAATCCCTGCGCGGCCGCCACCGCAACAACAAGGTCGTGCGGCGCAAGGGGCGGGTCTATGTGATCAACAAGACCAATCCCCGCTTCAAGGCGCGCCAAGGCTAAGAACAAAGCCTAAGACCCCAGACTGTCCCCTCCGGGGGTCCCGCAGCATCGCCGCATATTGGCCATAACCGGCGGAGAGATTAGTCTCTGCCCATGCGCGCACGATTCCTCGTCGCCCTGCCTGCCGCCATCCTGCTGGCGACGGCCTTCGCCGCCCCGGCCTTAGCCCAGCACAAGGGCACCTGGATCGGGCCGCCGGCGCAGCTGCCGTCGGCCGGGCGCGGCGACCGCACCCGCAATCTCGATTTTCTGTTCGGCGCGCTGAAAGTGGCGCCCGACGACACCATCGCCAAGGCGATCGAGGAGCGCATCTGGGCGCAATGGGTGATCTCGCGCAGCGACACCGCCAATCTGCTGATGACGCGCGTGAAGACCGCGATCGACGCGCACGACATGGACCTCGCGCTCAAGCTGCTCGACGCCGTGGTCAAGGTCAAACCCGACTACATCGAAGGCTGGAACCGGCGCGCCACGCTCCACTACCTTAAGAAGGACTACGGCCGTTCGCTCGCCGACCTCCGCGAGGTCTTGAAGCGCGAGCCGCGCCACTTCGGCGCGCTGTCGGGTCTGGGGCTGATCCTACAGGACATCGGCGACGACAAGCAGGCGCTGGAAGTCTACCGCCGCGCGCTCGCGGTCTATCCGCGCCTGCAGCGCATCCCCGACGTGGTGAAGACGCTGCAGGAAAAGGTCGAGGGCAGGGATATCTGAACGATTGCAAAACTTCTCTTTGTCCTCATCCTGAGGAGCGGTCCGTAGGACCGCGTCTCGAAGGATGAGGGCGGATAAAATTTGCCGCTTATCCCAGCGCTCCTCGTCATGCGAATGAAAAAACTGTGCGCTAGTGCAGCGAGGTCGATCGAAGGTATGCTTTCGGCGGACGTGGCAACATAGGAGTGAATGTGATGACCAAACGCATCGCCCTGATCACGGGAGGCATGGGCGGTCTCGGCGAGACGATCTCGACCAAGATGGCCGACGCCGACTATCGCGTCGTCGTGACCTATTCGCCCTCCAACAAGACGTCGAGCCAGTGGCTCGCCGACATGAAGGCGAAGGGTTACGCGTTCAACGCCTATGCCTGCGACGTCGCCGACTACGAGTCGGCCAAGGCCTGCATCGCCAAGGTAATGGCCGAGGTCGGGCCGGTCGATATCCTGGTCAACAACGCCGGCATCACCAAGGACACCACCTTCCGCAAGATGGACCTGGCGGCCTGGAAGGCCGTCATCGGCACCAATCTCGACAGCGTGTTCAACATGACCAAGCAGGTCTACGACGGCATGATGGATCGCGGCTGGGGCCGCATCATCAACGTCTCCTCGGTCAACGGCTCCAAGGGCGCCTTCGGGCAGACCAATTACGCCGCGGCGAAGTCCGGCATGCACGGCTTCACCAAATCGCTGGCGCTCGAGTCGGCCAGGAAGGGCGTCACCGTCAACACCATCTCGCCCGGCTATATCGGCACCAAGATGGTGATGGCCATTCCGAAGGAGGTGCTCGACAGCAAGATTCTGCCGCAGATACCGATCGCGCGGCTGGGCAAACCGGAGGAGGTGGCCGGCCTCATCATTTATCTCTGTTCCGAGGAAGCCGCCTTCGTCACCGGCGCCAACATCGCCATCAACGGCGGCCAGCATATGCAGTAAGCCGCGCGCGACCGGCCAATGTCACGCTTCCTATGTGCCCAATGCCGTCAACGCATTGCGAGGCGGAGTCCGAGGACGCTCAGGCCGCCGGCAATGACGAGGCCGACCCAACTCAACCACATCGGCACCGACCAGCTTCCGATCACGGCCGGCCAGCCCATGAAAAGCCGCAGCACGTGCAACAGCGCCACCAGCGCGAAGATCACGCCGGCCACCAGCGCGAATGTTTTCTGGTCCATGACTCGTTTCCTCCAGCTTTTCCTCCGATACTATCAACACGGGACGGCATCGCCCGGTTCCACCGGCGCCTGGTCCGGCACCGACCCGACGTTTCCGAAAAATTATCCCGCCGCCTCTTGCCCCACATAGGCGATGCGCAGCATGTTGGTGGCGCCAGGCGTGCCGAGCGGCACGCCGGCCACCACGATGACGCGCTGGCCGGATTTGGCGAAGCCTTCCTTGAAGGCGATGCGGCAGGCGCGGTCGACCATGTCGTCCTGGTCGTGCGCATCCTCGGTGACGACGCAATGCACGCCCCAAACGACGGCCAGCCTTCGGCCGGTGGCGATGTTGGGCGACAGCGCCACGATCGGCGGACGCGGCCGCTCGCGCGCCATGCGCAGGCCGGTCGAGCCCGACGAGGTCCAGCACACCACCGCGGCCAGATCGAGCGTATCGGCGATGTTGCGCGCCGCGTCGGCGATGGCGTCGGCGCCGGTCGCTTCCGGCGTGGCGCGTTGCGCATCGATGATGTTGCGGAACAGCATATCGCCTTCCACCTCCTCGGCGATGCGGTTCATGGTCGCCACCGCTTCCACCGGATATTGCCCGGCCGCCGATTCCGCCGACAGCATCACCGCATCGGCGCCCTCGAAGATGGCGGTGGCGACGTCGGAAACTTCCGCGCGCGTCGGCACCGGCGAAGCGATCATCGATTCCAGCATCTGCGTCGCCAC
>JACQDO010000106.1 GCA_016201085.1 Hyphomicrobiales bacterium
AAAAATGAAATTGCAAGGTTCTCGGCCCTCAGGCCGCAAAATCCTGCAATCTCAAACCGGCCAAAGCGGGAAAAACAGACTCGCAATCAATCGGTTAGCCGTTGTTCACGGACGACTAATTACTTTTTAAAATCAATAGATTAATCAACGCCCCGCGGGTGCGGGACGCGACCAAAGTCGAAACTACAGTAGCGTTGGAAAAAAGATCCGCGCCTTACCCGATCGTGCTCCAGGTGCCGTCCTGGTTGCGGCAGGCGGTGCCGCGGGCCGTCTGCGGCCGGCCGTCGATATAGATGGTGTGGGTGAAAGAGCGGCAATTGCGGCCGGCCTCCTGGTACGCCGGACCGGGCACGATGGTGCCGTAGCGGCCGGAGTCCGGATTCTTCCACGACACTGGGGCGCCGGACGGACCGCGCTCCAGCGCGTCCAGCTGCGCGGCATAGGCGCGCTCCTTGTCCTCGTCGTCCAGCGCCGCGCCGATGCGGTTGCCGATCAGGCCGCCGAGCAGACCGCCAATCGCGGCGCCGGCCAGCCGATTGCCGGTGCCGCCGCCGGCAACCGCGGCGCCGAGCAATGCGCCGGTACCGGCGCCGAGCAGCGTGCCGGTGCCCTCTTTCGGACCGCGGCCGGAATCCGGATCGCCGGCACAGGCGGCGAGCGTCAGGCCGACGACGGCCACGGTTGCAAATTTAACGACGAATTTGGACGCGGACATGTCGACCCCCGGAAATGAATGGCGCTGAAACCGTCCCGCCAAGATGGACGGAACTTTCAGCCTATGCAGACCGGAGGATTTGGGCAAAATGGCGACCTAGGGAATGTGGCCTGCAAACGATTTGGGGGCCGGATTAGATCTAATCCGGCCCCTATCGCCGATCTTCAGCAGATTAGGCTGCTTTTAATTGGTAATTAGAGGTATCGGAGCCATCAATTACTAATGGCTCAGACTTTGCTGTTGGGACGCACCATCCAGAGATTTCTTGGACCGTGGCATCCTGCGGCAGTTCCAGATGTTGCATCGCCGCCATCCGGATTAGCACTTCCGCATTATTGTCGATGTCGATTTCACCGCGCTCCCATCGGCTTATCGCCAGCGGCTCTCGATGCACCATGGCGGCTAGTTCGGCCTGCGTCATCCCCATTTCGGTTCTGAGGAAACGCAGTTCTTTGCCGCTGATACCGTTCTTTCGCCTGACGATGCCGAGCGCGATCACGCGGTGCAGCGCATTGATGTTGGGTATGGTGATTGCTTTCTCACCCCCATCATCAACCAGGACATTCATGCCCTCAATGAGGACATTGTCCAGGCCACACTCCGTATATCGATACTCACCCATCTCTTTTGACCTCCTAGTAGCCCATCACAAATTGACAAATTTGAATTATCTTTCATCTACCCACATAACCGTCAGGACTTTCAGCCAGCACCGACTTGGGTCGGGAATAACAACGACGCGAATCGCCCGATTCCCAGAATTGGGTGTTTTGCTCTCCATGAGATATTTGAAAAGATTGCTTTTCGTAGTTGTTTGCGCATCTGAATACACGAACCCATTTTTCAGAGCATGAAGCACGTCGCCCACGATGAGATCACGTTCCTTTATCTGATCAATGGCGTGTTCCCGGTAGGTAAGTTTGAGGGTGGGGCTTTTCGCTATCCGCCGAATTTCGTCAGGCGCGTCTGCCGGCTTCCATGGCTGCGGCTTGACGACTAGAGGGACGATTTTGTGGGTCACGTGGGATTGTCCACCTGCGTCGCGCCTTTCTTGTTTTCCTTATCACCATGATAAGTGATAGACTATAACTAGGGCTATAACGCGGCCGATCAAGTGCCGAGTGTGGTAAATTTACCACAACTTCGTAAACCTATCGTGATGATAAATGGCCCACTTTCACCCATTTAGTGGTCCTTGTAGCGGCCATATCGGTCGCGCCGCTTAGGGCACAAGCCAACTAGGTTTTTGGCGCTGTTTACTAGCCCGCCGGCAGCACCAGTTCGGCGCGCAAGCCGCCGAGCGGCGCGGTGCCAAGCGTTAAGCCGCCGCCATAAAGACCGGCCAGCTCGACCACGATGGACAGCCCCAAACCGGAGCCCGGCTTGGTCTCGTCCAGCCGCTGCCCGCGCTTGGCCACCTGCTCGCGCTCGGAGGCCGACAGCCCACGGCCGTCGTCGTCGACGACAATGTGCACCACCTGGCGCTCGCTCGCCGCATCGGGGCGCTCGCGCACGACTTCGATCGCGACGCGCGACGACGCCCACTTGCAGGCATTATCGACCAAATTGCCGATCATCTCTTCGAGATCGGGCCGCTCGCCGCGGAAGCGCGCCTGCTCGTCGCAATGCACCTCGATGGCGAGCTTCTTGTCACGATGGATTTTTTCCATGGTGCGCGCCAGCGCCGTCACCACCGGCGCCACATCCGTCACCGAACCGACCACGGTCAGGCGCGCCGCCAGATGCGCCCGCTCGAGATGGCGAGCGACCTGGTCGCGCATGATGTCGGCCTGTTCCAGCACCTTGAGCGCGAACGGCTCAGATCCACGCGCGGTGGCCTCGTTCACCATCACCGACAGCGGCGTCTTCAAGGCATGCGCGAGATTGCCGACATGGGTACGCGCGCGTTCGACGATTTCCCTGTTGGCCTCGATCAGCGCATTGGTTTCGCGCGCGAGCGGCGCGATCTCTTCGGGGAATTTGCCGGCCAGCCGCTCGGCGCTGCCGGAGCGAATGGCGGCCAGGCTGTCGCTGATGCGCTTGAGCGGGGCGAGCCCGAAGCGCACCTGGAACATGGTGGTCAGCAGCAGCACCGCAGCGAGAATTGAAAACGTGATAACCAGCGCCTGGTCGAACGAGCGCACTTCGTCGACGATCTCGGCGGCATCGCCGGCGACCGCGACGAGATAGTGTCCCTCGTCGCCAAGATCGATATTGCGTTCTACCAGCCGCAGCCGCTGCTCCTCGGGCCCCGGCACATAACCTTCGCGCGATCCGTTCGGCCCGGCGGCGATGCCGTAGTCCTGCAGATGCGGCAAACCGCCGTCCCACAGCGAACGCGAGGCGCGCACGTTCGATTTG
>JACQDO010000107.1 GCA_016201085.1 Hyphomicrobiales bacterium
AAGTTACTTCCCCGCCCCCGGAATCGTGATGCCCTGCTCCTCCACCAGCGCGCTCCATTTCGCCACGTCGGCGTTGATGTAACGGCCAAATTCCTCGGGGCGTTGCGGCTCCGGCTCGGCGCCGAGCTTGGCCATGTGCTCGATCACATCCTTTTCGGCCATGATCGCGACCACGGCCTTGTTGAGCTTATCGACGATCTCCTTCGGCGTGTGCGCCGGTACCAGCAAGCCGAACCAGCCGACCGACTCGTAGCCGGGCAGCCCGCTCTCGGCCACGGTCGGAATCTGCGGAAAAAATTTCGAGCGCTTGGCGCCTGTCACCGCCAGCGCCTTGAGCTGACCGCCGTCGAGCAGCGACTGCACCGTGGTCGAGGGCGAGAACATCATGTCGATGCGCCCGCCCAAGAGATCGGTGACCGCCGGCCCGGTGCCCTTGTAGGGCACGTGCAGCAGTTCGATCTTGGCCTCCTTCTGGAACAGCGCGCCGGAGAGATGCGAGGCCGCGCCGATGCCGGACGAGCCGAACGACAGCGCCTTCGGTTTCTCTTTGGCGAGCGCGATCAACTCCGCGACCGAATTGGCCGCCACCTTCGGGCTGATCGCCACCAGATAGGGCGGCGCCGCCACCATGGTGATGGGCGCGAAGAATTTGGTGACGTCGAAGGCGCCTTCCGGCGCCAGCGCAGCGGAGGCCGCCATCAGCGCGCCGGTCGAGGCCATCAGCAGCGTGTAGCCGTCCGGCTCGGCCTTGGCGACGGCGCGGGTGCCGATGCCGCCGGAAGCGCCGGGCTGATTTTCGATCACCACCGGCTGGCCCCATTGCTCGGACAGGCGCTGGGCGATGATGCGGCCGAGCACGTCGGTGCCGCCGCCGGGCGCGAACGGCACCACCATCTTGATGGCGTGGGCCGGATAATCGGCGGCCTGAGCCGGCGCGAAGCCAGCGGCCAGGCAAAGCAGCAGCAACGACAGGCGTTTGAGCATTTCCCCGTCCCTGTTGAGGTGACCATGTTTGGCGGTCTTGCGCGCCATGCTAGAGCAATTCGGATTGGCGTCGAAACACATTCTACTGGCGTCAATTTTCCGCCCGAATGGGCTAGCATGCGGGGACCATGGCCTCACGACCCAAACAATCCGAGCCGCGCCCGGCGCCGCGTCTTTATCTGGTGACGCCGCGCGTTACCGACGCGACCGCATTCGCAGGCCCGCTGGCCGCGGCACTGGCGGCCGGCGACGTCGCCGCCGTGCTGCTGCGGCTAGCCGAGGCGGACGAGCGCTCGCTGATCAATATCGCCAAGACGCTGGCGCCGGTGGCGCAGGCCAAGGACGTGGCGCTGCTGCTCGACGGCCGGGCCGAGCTGGTCGCGCGCGCGCGCGCCGATGGCGCGCATCTGACCGGCATGGCGGAGTTCGGCGCGGCGTTCGGCATCCTCAAACCCGACCGCATCGCCGGCGTCGGCGGCTTGACGACGCGTCACGACGCCATGACCGCGGCCGAGCAAGGCGCGGACTATGTGATGTTCGGCGAGCCCGATGCCGAAGGTGTTAGGCCGACTTTCTCGGCGATCGAAGAGCGCGTCGCCTGGTGGGCGGAAGTGTTCGAAGCGCCCTGCGTCGCTTTTGCCGCAGGCATTGAGGAAGTCGCGCCGCTGGTGGCGGCCGGCGCCGATTTCATCGCGCTCGGAGATTGGATCTGGCGCGATGCGCACAACGTTGCGGCGACGATCGCCGACGCTGCGCAGCGCATGCGCTTGCCTGAGCCAACGGCATGAATGGCGTCTGGCGCAACCTGCTCGCCGCCTGCGCGATCATCGCGTTCACCGCGCCCGCATTGGCGCAACCGAAGAAGCAGCCGCCAGCGCCGCCGGCGGTAACCGTGCCCGACAATGCCGACATCGCTTACGGCGCCTTTCAGCGCGGCATGTACCTGACCGCGCTCGCCGAGGCGAGTAAGCGCGCGCAGCAGAGCGACCCGCGCGCCATGACCCTGCTCGGCGAAATCTACGCGCAAGGACTCGGTGTCGGGCGCGACGACGGCAAGGCGGCGCAATGGTACAAGCAGGCCGCCGCAGCCGGCGATCGCGACGCCATGTTCGCGCTGGCGATGTTTGCCTTCGAAGGCCGCGCCGGCGCGCGCAATGTCGACGAAGCCGCGCGCTTGCTCGAAAGCGCCGCCAATCTCGGTCACGCGGCCGCCAGCTACGACCTCGGCCTGCTCTATCTGCAAGGCCAGCAGTTCCCGCAGAATTTCAACCGCGCCGCCGAGCTGTTTCGCAACGCCGCCAATGCCGGCAATGCGGAGGCGCAATACGCGCTCGCCACCATGTACAAGGAAGGCCGCGGCGTGCCGAAGGATCCGCGTCAGGCCACGCTGCTGATGGGCAAGGCGTCGATCGCCGGCAATGTCGACGCCATGGTCGAATTCGCCATCGCGCAGTTCAACGGCGACGGCGTCGACAAGGACGAGAGCGCGGCCGCCGGCACCTTCCTCATCGCGGCGCGGCGCGGCAGCCCGATCGCGCAGAACCGGCTGGCGCGCATCCTCATGGCCGGGCGCGGCATGCCGGCCAATCCGACCGAAGCGATCAAGTGGCACATCGTCGCCAAGGCCGGCGGCGCCAGCGATCCCGAACTCGACCTCTACGCCAGCAAGCAGACCGCCGAGATCCGCGACGCCGCCGAAAAAGCCGCCAGCAAGTGGCTGTCGACCAGGGCCGCGCTGCGGCCTTGACGCCGGCCTGCCGCGCGGGCAGACCCCACCCGCCATGCACCACTCCGCGCTGCTCAATGTCATGATCGCCGCCGCGCGCAAGACCGCGCGCGCGCTCAAGCGCGATTTCGGCGAACTGGAAAAGCTCCAGGTTTCGCTCAAGGGGCCGGCCAATTTCGTCTCGGCCGCCGACCGCCGCGCCGAGGAGACGCTGTTCGCCGAACTGTCCAAGGCCAGGCCGGGCTACTGCTTCCTGGGCGAGGAAGCCGGCCGCCGCGAGGGCGCCGATAAGAGCCACACCTGGATCGTCGATCCGCTCGACGGCACCACCAATTTCCTGCACGGCATTCCGCAATTCGCCATTTCGATCGCGCTCGAACGCGAGGGCGCCATTGTCGCCGGCCTGGTCTACAACCCGGCCAACGATGAGATGTTTCTCGCCGAGAAGGGCAAGGGCGCCTTCCTCAACGACCAGCGCATCCGTGTCGCCGGCCGCAAGCGGCTCGCCGATTCGGTGATCGCCTGCGGCCTGCCGCACATCGGCCGTGGCGACCTGAAGCTGGCGCAAAAGGAAACCGGCCTGATGCAGGAACAAGTCGCCGGCCTGCGCCGTTTCGGCGCCGCCGCGCTCGATCTTGCCTGGGTCGCCGCCGGTAGGCTCGACGGCTACTGGGAGCGCGATATCAAGCCGTGGGATATCGCGGCAGGGTTAATGCTGGTGCGCGAGGCCGGCGGCTTCGTGACCGGTTGCGAGGGCAAAGACGACGCCCTGGCCAGCGGCAATGTGGTGGCGGGCAACGAGGCCATGCAGAAAGAGCTGGTGCGCGTGCTGAAAGAGGCCGCCAAGGGTTATCCTACCCGTCATTCCGGGACGGCGCGAAGCGCCGGACCCGGAATCCAGATGCAAGCGCGGCGCCTGGGTCTGGATTCCGGGTTCGCGCCTTCGGCGCGCCCCGGAATGACAAGGGTCACCGTAATTTAAACTCAATCGGCCGATTTATCTTAACGTTCCGGCACAACAGCTTTTTACCTGTCACGGGTCTGTGCCATATTGCAGGTCAAGTCCGCGCCGGCGTTAACTTATTCAAGCTGATGGCTAGATAACTTGGCAAAAGAACTCGATCCGCTCAAACTTTCGTCGCCCCGCATCTTCCTGTTCCGGATGGCGGTGTTCGTCATCCTCGGCGGGCTGGTCGCCTTCCTGCTGCACAAGCAGATCGTGGTGGCGTTCATGGCCAATCCAGGGCTCAACGCGCTGATCATCGGCGTGTTGTTCATCGGCATCGTGC
>JACQDO010000063.1 GCA_016201085.1 Hyphomicrobiales bacterium
ATGGCCTTGCCGTTGCCCTTGGCGGCGGCGGCAAGATAGAGCCGGCGTGCCTGGGCGAGGTTTTTCTTAACGCCAAGGCCCTTTTCCAACAGGCTGGCATAGCGGAATTGCGCGGGCGCGATGCCTTTGCTGGCCGCCCGCTCGTACCAAAGCGCGGCCGCTTCCATATTGACCGGTACCCCACGGCCCTCCGCGAAGCGCACCGCCACCTCGAAGGCCGCAGCCGCATCGCCGGCCATGGCCGCGTTGCGCAGGCGCGGTCCGCCGATGGCGATCGGCAACTGATCCGTCGCGGAGATGAGCGACTGCGGCGACGCCGGCGCTCGTGCCGGGCCTTTGTTGACGGCGACGGGGATCGATCCGGTCACCTCGTTATTGACGATCGACCCGGTGACGTCGTTCTTGAGCTGATTGCCGGGGCTGAGCAGCGGCGGGCTCAGCAGCGAGGGCGTGGACTGCGGCGCCGGGGTCAAATCCAGCGGCGGCGTGCTGGTGAGCGTGCTGTTGGCGGCCGGCAGTGCCGGCGGAGCGGCCGGCGTGAGCGCGGGAATTTTCAGCGGCTGAAGCGGATTGAGGGCGAAGGTGCCCGTCGCCTCCGGCTGCTCGACGGGGGCGGACGGTTCGCTCGCGATCCTGTCGGGGACCTTGGCGGTCTTGATGCCTTGGGCGCCGGGGCCGCCGAAATCGACAAAATGGCTGGCGATCTGGATTGTGCCGATCACCACGGCGATAAGGCTGGCGGCGAGGAACAGCGATTTGACCCGCTGCATCACTCTGCCGCGCAGCGACGGCGCGTCGGCATCCTCGTTTTCGATCGGCTCGGGGCGCGGCGCGTGCTCCGATGGCACCTGTCCCGCGGCTTGCGCGGCGCGGCGGGCGGCGGCGATGAAACCGGATTTACCGCCGGGCGAGGCAGCGCCGGGCCTGGGATCCAAACCGGCGATGCGCGCGCCGGTATGGGCGAGCAAAGGCGGCGGTCCGGAACCCGGTTCGAGCGGCTGATCGGGCGGCAGGTCGGGATTGATCGGCAACTGGCTCGCCGGCGGCAGGCGCTTGGCGACAGGCGGTGTGACCTGTGGCGGTGCCGCTTGCGCCGGCGGAGCGGGCGCCGGCGCCGGTGTGCGAGCGGGGGCTTGCGCCGGCGGCGCATCGCTGACGACGCGGACGGCGACTGGACCGACCGGCTGCTGAATTTCGGCAAATTCTTCGTCGCTCACCGGGCGCGGGCGCGATGTTGTCTCGCCGCGGATGTTCCTTTCGATCGAGACCAGCCGGTCGACGACATGGCCGAGCGTGCCATGCACCTGATCGAGCGCGTCCTGGGTGCGGGCAATGTCGTGCTTGAGCGCGTCGACGGCGGGCGAGCTGTCGGCGCGCAAGGCCCCGGTGTCCTTGTTGGCGCGCATGTCTTCGATATGCACCAGCAGATCGGCCAGCCCGCGCTCGATGGCCTCCAGATGGCCGAGGCGCGAGTCGGAAGCATCCAGCCGTTCCACCAGCTTGACGATGCGGTCCTCCAGATGACCGAGCGCGAGATTGTCGCCGCGCGACTGTTGGATCATCTCGATCTTGTCGGACAGCGAATGCACCAGCGAATCCAGTATCGGCGGCACGTTGTCGCCATTCTGCGCGCGCGCTTCCAGCGCGTCGGAGAGCGCGGAAATGCGATGTTCGAGATTGTTGAGCGCGTCGATGGCGCCGCCGGATGCCGCCAGTTGATCGACCTTCTCGGCCAGCATCTGCACCTGGCCCGACAATTGGCCGATGGCGTCGTCGGAGGCGACGCGCGCCGCCATCTCGCGCAGCGTGGTGATCGCGTGCTCGAGCTGTTGCAGCGTCGCCGGATCCTTCTGCGCGACGATCAGATCGATCTTGTGCGCCAGCGCGTTGACGGCGTCGGTGAAGCCGACCAGGTTTTCCGCCGGGGTCAGACCGCGCAGCGCGTCGCGCACTTCGGCGAGCCCGTGCTCGATACCGGTGAGCGCGCCGGCGTCGATGCCGGCCTCGCGGCCTTGCACGATGCGCTGGCTGAGCCCCGCGATCTGCTGCTCGATTGTCTCGATGGCATGGCGCGGCATGGCATCGTTGAGCGCGCGGCCGATCTCGCCGAGCTCGTCGCGCAAGGCATTGATCGCTTCCTCGACGCCCGGCTTGCGCAGCGTCTCGATCTGATCGGTGATCCGGCGCAGCTGGTCCTCGAGGCCGGAGATATCCTGCATCGGCGCCGGCGCCAGCACGGATATAGGCGGCAGCGCAGGCGGGGCGGGCGCGGCGACAGGCGCTTGCGGGGCTGCTTGCTGTCTTTGTCGTGGCGGTTCCGGTTGATGCAACGACGGCTGACCGTTGAGCGCGCGCTGGCGCGCCGCGATCTCGGCTACCGCGCGGTCGAGTGCGGACGAGGACGGCGCGCTCGGCGTCGTCGGCCGTGGCGGCATGCTGGGTATCGCGAGCGGCGGCGGCGCGCTCGGCATCGCCGGCCGCGGTGTCAGCGGCCGCGTGTTGTTGACGAATTGGTCGAGACGCCGGTCGAGCCGGCCGATCAGATCGGCGAGCTGCTCGTTCTCGTCACGGCGGCGCTTGGGCGCGTATGCCTCGGGTCCGGCAACGGGTGCGCTGCGTGCGAAGTGCTCGATGCGCTGCGAGAGTTCGTCGAGCCGCTGATGCACCGCGGCAAGCTCGTCGCTCTCGTCGTCGTCGTCGTGCGCGTCGTGCACGCCGTCTTCCGCCGCCTGCTGTAGGATGACGGAGTTGAGCCATTCGCCCAGCGACATGCCCGAGCGGCGCGCGGCTTCCCGCGCCGTCTCGCGCGCTTCCGGCCGTATGCCTTTGACACTCCACGGCACGCCAAATTTCATGCTCACACCCACATCCGAGGTGGAGGCGCAAAGAGCCTGGATCGACTCTCGTGGAACCGGCACCTGTTAACGGCGGGTGGATACGGGCGCGGTTCTCAGTCCACACACCGACTTTTTCCCGTTCGCGGTAAACAGGCCGTTAACGTTTGGCCGAAGTACCGGACTTTCCCTGAGAATTCGCATTTTTTGCGTGGGAGGCGGCTTTTAACGCGCTCGAAAGCGGGATGCGTCATTCTTGTGGGAAACCGCCGCTATCGGGGGTTGGAAAAACTGGCGTTGCTTCTTAAATCGGTCGCAACCGTTCATTAGTTAACGAAATGTAAACGGCGCGCTCATCCTGCCCGCGCCGCGGCAGCATGCCGGGGGATTTCCTATGCCGAGCTATAAAGCGCCCGTCGACGATGCGCTGTTCCTGCTCAACGACGTGTTCCACCTCGACCGTTACGGCAATCTGCCGGGCTTTGCCGACGCCTCGCCCGACGTGGTGGAGGCGGTGCTGCGCGAGGCCGGCAAGTTCGCCGAGGAGGTGCTTACGCCGCTCAACCGCGTCGGCGACAAGGAAGGCTGCACGCGCCATCCCGACGGCAGCGTCACCACCCCCACCGGCTTCAAGGACGCCTTCAAGCAGCTGGTCGAGGGCGGCTGGATCGGTATCTCGGTGCCGCCCGAGTTCGGCGGCCAGGGCCTGCCGGCCACCATGACCACCGTCGTCAACGAATTCCTCTGCTCGTCCAACCAGGCCTTCGCCATGTATGCGGGGCTCACGCAAGGCGCCATCGCCGCGCTGGTGGTGCATGCCGCGCCCGAGCTGCAGGCGAAATTCCTGCCCAAGATGACGACCGGCGAATGGACCGGCACCATGAACCTGACCGAGCCGCATTGCGGCACCGATCTCGGGCTGTTGCGCAGCAAGGCGGTCAAGCAAAGCGACGGCAGCTACCAGATCACCGGCACCAAGATCTTCATCTCCGCCGGCGAGCACGACATGGCGGAAAACATCGTGCATCTGGTACTGGCGCGCATCGAAGGCGCGCCGGCCGGCGTCAAGGGCATCTCGCTGTTCGTGGTGCCCAAGCGCAAGGTCAACGACGACGGCTCGCTCGGCGCGCCCAACGGCGTGTCGTGCGGCTCGATCGAAGAGAAGATGGGCATCCACGGCAATTCCACTTGCGTGATGAACTATGACGGCGCCAGCGGCTGGCTGATCGGCGAGGAGAACCGCGGGCTCAACGCCATGTTCACGATGATGAACGAGGCCCGTCTCGGCGTCGGCGTGCAGGGCCTGGCGCAATCCGAGGTCGCCTATCAGAACGCCGCGCTCTACGCCAAGGAGCGGCTGCAAGGCCGCGCGCTCTCCGGCGTCAAATATCCAGACAAGCCGGCCGATCCGATCATCGTGCATCCGGACGTGCGCCGCACGCTGATGACCATCCGCGCCTTCAACGAGGCCGCCCGCGCGCTGCTGATCTTCACCTCGCTCAAGGGTGACGTCGCGCGCCGCTCCGAGGACGGCAAGGAGCGCCAGGCCGCCGACGATGCCATGGGCCTGCTCACGCCGGTGGTGAAGGGCGTACTCACCGACACCGGCTTCGCCAACACGGTGCTGGCGCAGCAGATGTTCGGCGGCCACGGCTACATCGCCGAGCACGGCATGGAGCAGTTCGTGCGCGACGCCCGCATCGCCATGATCTACGAGGGCGCCAACGGCATCCAGGCGCTCGACCTGGTCGGCCGCAAGCTCGGCAAGGACGGCGGCCGCGCCGTGATGGCGTTCTTCAACGAGGTGGGCGGCTATCTCAAGGAGCGCGCCGGCAGCGACGCGATGAACGTCTATCTCAAGCCGCTCGGCGCCGCGCTCGCGCAGTTGCAGCAGGCCACCATGTGGTTCATGCAGAACGCCATGGCCAACCCCGACAATGCCGGCGCCGGGGCCATGGATTACATGCACATGTTCGGCCTGGTGGCGCTCGGCTACATGTGGTGCCGCATCGCGGAAGCCGCGCAGGCGAAGGCGAACGGCGACGCGACCATGCAGGCCAAGCTCGTCACCGCGCGCTTCTTCATGGAGCGCATGCTGCCGGAGACGGCGACGCGTCTGGCACGCATCCAGTCGGGTGCGGCAAGC
>JACQDO010000064.1 GCA_016201085.1 Hyphomicrobiales bacterium
CGCTGCGCGGCGCCGAGCTGATCTTCATGCCGGCCGGCACCGACAAAGGGAAACTGTGGGCGAGCTGGCGCAACCTGATCTGGTCGCGCGCGATCGAGAACCTGGCGATCGTGGTGACGACGCAGAACCTGTTCAGCCATGCCGAGCGCGGGCTGGCCATGGTGGCGGCGCCGGAAGAAATATTGTTCGAGAGCACCGCCGCCGGCCTGTTCATCGTCGACGTCAGTCTGGAGCGCGCGCGCGCGATGCGCACGAGCGCCGACAGCGTCACCTCCTCGGCCAGTTTCGGCGCCAAGCAGGGCGTGCTCGGCCCGCAGTGGCAGCGGCCGGAATTGCGCGAGACCATGTATCCAAGACCGGGCGCGGCGGCGGAGTAACATCGGTGCCGCTGGCTCCTCTTCACCTCTCCCATGGGGAGAGGTCGGATCGCGAAGCGATCCGGGTGAGGGGTTATGGCCTATCGAGACTCACTTGCCCCCTCACCCCAACCCTCTCCCCAGTCGAAGTCGGATATATCCGACTTCGACCAGGCTAAAATGCCCAACTCGGGTGGACCCGAGTTGGGATGGGAGAGGGAGTTTGGCCGCATTCGCTGCACATCTGAATTTGCACCGCACGGCTGGGGACGTCCGCATTGCACTCACCCATTCCCCGTGCGAATTTGCGCGCCACATGCAATCTCGCCCCCCGCTCGGTCCGAAACCCCGCCTCGGATATACCAACAGCCGCCTGGATCGCGCCGCCGAACGGCGCACGGACGAGGCCGCGCTCGCAAGGCTGGCGGCCGAGCGGCAGGCCGGCGCCTATGCGATCGGCGGCGACCTGATCGTCATCAAGAAGGGCTCGCCGCTCAACGATCCGCTGTTTACGCTCGACGAAGCGCGCGCGCTCGGCGCCACCGGCGAAACGGTGTTCCTCGGCCTGCTCGGCGAGGCCGGCAGGTTCGGCGTCGGCATCGCGCCCGCGGCCGCGGAGGAACTCAAAGCGCGCGGCGATTACATCGTGACCGACCTGCGCACCATCGCGGTGAAGGGCCTGGTCGACAACGAGCATCTGCCGCCGATTGCCGAAGCCAAGGCGGTGCTGCATTGGCACCTGCGCCACCGCTTCTGCCCCAATTGCGGCGCCGCCACACAGGTCGTGCAAGGCGGCTGGCGGCGCGATTGCCCGGCCTGCAAGGCGGAACATTTCCCGCGCACCGATCCGGTGGTGATCATGCTGGCGGTGACCGGCGAGCGCTGCCTGCTCGGGCGCTCGCCCAGATTCCTGCCGACCATGTGGTCGTGCCTCGCCGGCTTCATCGAGCCGGGCGAATCGATCGAGGATGCCGTGCACCGGGAGACGCGCGAGGAGGCCGGTATCGTGTGCGGCCGCGTGGGCTATTTCCGCTCGCAGCCCTGGCCGTTCCCGTCGTCGCTGATGATCGGCTGCCACGCCGAGGCGCTGACGCAGGAGATCGTGGTGGACAAGCAGGAACTCGAAGACGCCCGCTGGTTTAGCAAGGACGAGGTGGCGAGCATGCTGATGCGCCAGCACCCTGACGGCTTGACCACGCCGCCGCCGGTGGCGATCGCGCATCACATCATTCGCGCCTGGGTGGACAACGAGATCGGCTTTGGCTAGCGCATGATCCCGAAAAGTGGGAACCGGTTTCCCGCCTTCGCGAAGCCCGCTTCGGCGGGCGAAGGAAGGTCGGACAAGATCATGCGCAATCAAAACGCACCGAAAATCCTGTGCGCCGGCATCGCGGTGCAGGACATCGTCATGCGCGTGCAGAATTTCCCGGCGCCCGGCGCAAAAGTCCCGGCCTCGGAATTCATCGTCACCGGCGGCGGCTGTGCCGCCAATGCGGCGGTGACCGTCGCGCGGCTCAAAGGCCGCGTGGTCTTCGCCGGGCCGCTCGGCGGCGGCAACGACGCGGTGAGCGAGCGCATCGTCGCGGATTTGACCGCCGAGGGCATCGATTGCAGCGGCGCCGTGCGCGTTGCCGGCGGCACCGCCTCGGTGTCGCTCATCCTGATCGATGCGCGCGGCGAGAAGACCATCGCCACGCGGCGCGGCATCGGACTCGGTAAGGCGCTGCCGGCGGATGCCGACAAGCTCCTGGCCGATGCCGACGCCGTGCTGGTCGACAACCGCTTCCCCGAATTCGTGACGGCGGTGTGCCGGGCGGCGCGGCTGCGAAATATTCCGGTGGTGATCGATCTCGATCAGGCGACACGCGTGGACGATCCCCTGCTCGCGCTCGGCACGCATGTGATCGCGTCGGCCGAAGCCCTGCGCGCCACCACCGGCCTTGACGATGACCGCGCCGGCTTGCGGCGCCTGGCCGAACAACTGAAATGCTTCCTCGCCGTCACCGACGGGCCGCATGGCGTCACCTGGCTCGACGCCGGCCATGCGCGGCATATGCCGGCCTTCAAAGTCGAGGCGATCGATTCGCTCGGCGCCGGCGACGCCTTCCACGGCGCCTTCACGCTGGCGCTGGCGGAAGGGCGCGATGTCGAAGACGCCATGCGCTTTGCCGGCGCCACCGCCGCGCTCAAATGCACCAAGTTCGGCGGCGCCTCGGGCGCGCCCACGCGCGCGGAGGTGGAGGAATTTCTTAAGCGGCAGAGCTAATCTATTTCTTCGACGGACAGGGCGCGCCGCAGGGCGCGCAGGCGCCGGCGAAATCCTCCGGCGACACCGCGCGGCCGCTCGACGGGCTGACAAGATGGTTGCCGACAATCGCCACCAGCCCGAGTAAAACGACAACGATGTAAGTTTTTCTCATCGTAATCACTCGCGCGACAGGCCGAACAGCGGCCGCAGGCGGATGCCGATCAGACAACCCGGCAGCGCGGCGGCAAACCACACCCAACCGTGCAGCGAGCCGGAGGCGACGCCGCCGACAAAGGCGCCGATATTGCAGCCGAAGTGCGAACACCGCGAGGCAGAGCAAGCCGATGGCCACGCCGCCGACGATGTAAGCGCGCGACGGCATGAAGCCGGCGCCGCGCCACCGGGCGATGGCCGCGATCAGGACGGCGGCAAGCGCCAGGCTCGCCTGCGTCGCCGCCAATCCGCCCCAGGGGCCAAGGTAGTCCGCCGCCAGGATCGGATCGACACCGCCGAGCTTCAGAAACGACGGCAGCGACAGGCTGCCGAAAACGCTGCCCACGATGAAGAACGCCAGCGCGAGCAACATGCGTCCCGACCCGCCGCCGACCGTGTAGAGCGTGCCGGAGCCGCAGCCATTGGCAAGCTGCATGCCGATGCCGAACACGAAGGCGCCGACGATCAGCGAAGCGCCCAGCGGCGCGATGGCGCCGCCGAATTTCGGCAGTAGCGCCGCCACCGGGACGACCGCCAAGGCGCAAATCGCGATCACCAGCAGTCCGCCGACGAGGCCGCCAGCCTCCCCGCGCGTGAGGAAGCGCCGCCACGAGGCGGTGAAACTGAATTCAGCTTTCAGAAAGGCGATGCCGAGGCCGAAGCCGCCGAGGATCAGCGCGGCCGAGGCGGGCTGGCCGTCGAGCAGCACCAGCGCCACCAGGATCGCGGTGGCGCCCAGCGCCAGCGCCAGGAACAGGCGGTCGATGCCAAGCGCAGCGCCCGCCGCGGGCGCCGTCACTGTTGCGGAGGTCATGGCCGAATTGTTAGTCGCGTCAGGAGCCGAGGCCAAGTGTCTTCTTCAGATCGTCCCACTTGGTGCGCGACGAGTCGATCGGTCGGCTGCCGTTGCTGGTCCATTCCACCATCGAGCCGGCATAGAGCCGCGTGTGCTGCTGGCCGAGCAGTTCGTGCAGCACGAACCAGTCGGTCGAGGCCCAGTGGCCGGTATTGCAATAGGCCACGACCGGGCCGCTCGGCAGGCGCGCAGCAAGCTTGGCCAGCTCCGCCTTCGGCTTCAGCCGGTTGGTGACGGGATCGTAGAACGCGGCGCTGTCGATGTTGAGCGCGCCCGGAATGTGGCCGTAGGCGTGCGAAGCCGGCGCCTTTTCCTTGCCATGGAAGAACGAGGCCGGCCGCGCATCGACCAGCGTGGCGCCGCCCGACTTCTCGATTGACTCGACCTCGGCCGCATCGGCCAGCAGGCTCTTGTCGATCGAGGCGGTGAAGATCTTCGGCGACGGCGGCCGCACGCCGCTTTCGGTCGGCAAGCCGGCTTGCGTCCAGGCCGCCACGCCGCCGTCGAGAATCGAGACGTTCTTCACGCCGGTATATTTCAGCGTCCAATAGGTGCGCGCGGCCGAGCCGAAGTCGAGCACGTTGACGCCGGCCGGCACCAGCACGACGTGGCTGTCCTCGTCGATGCCGAGTTCGCCGATCAGCTTCTCGAGTTCCGCCGCGCTCGGCACCATGAACGGCACGTTGTTGCGGGTGACGCGCCAGCCGGCCTTGTCGTAGTCGCTGTGCACGCTGCCGGGGATGTGCGCGGCCGTATAGGCCGCAACGCCGCCACCACCGCCGACGGCCGAACGGATATCGAGCACCACCAGGTTGGGATCGCCCAAGTGCGCCTTGAGCCAGTCGACGCCGACCAGCGGCTGCGGCTCAGCGGCGTGCACGCCGGCCGCGGTCACGGCGAGCGTGGCGCTGAACAGCATGGCGGCGCCGAGACGGCGCAGCGCGCGGAGAGACCAAGTGGCAAGAATTTTTCGCATGGCTTGAGGTCCGTTCGAAATGCCGCGGAGGCGACGATAGATTGTTCTTGAAATAGAATATTTTTCTCTATAAAGACAGATATGGCTACAAAATAAGAAAATATTACCAAGTTATGGCCAGAAAATAGGCTGCAACTTCGAAACTGCGAAGGAAAAGAGAATGGACGCCATCGACCGCAAGATCCTCGCCGTCGTTCAGCAGGACGCCTCGCTCTCGGTCGCCGAGATCGGCCAGCGCGTCGGCCTGTCATCGACGCCGTGCTGGAAACGTCTGCAGCGGCTGGAGGCGGACAAGGTGATCACGCGCCGGGTGGCGCTGATCGATCCGGACAAAGTCGGGCTCGGCATCACCGTGTTCGCCTCGATCGAGACCGGCGACCATTCGCAGGACTGGCTGAAGAAGTTCGCCGACGTGGTGAGCGGAATGCCGGAGGTAATGGAATTCTACCGCATGGCCGGCGACGTCGACTACATGCTGCGCGTGGTGGTGCCCGACATCGCCGGCTACGACGCCTTCTACAAGCGGCTGATCGCGACCGTGCCGCTCAAAAACGTCACCTCGCGCTTCGCGATGGAACGGATCAAATCGACGACCGCGCTGCCGCTGCTTTAAATCAGGTGCAGGTGGTGCTGCCGTAGGTCGGCGCGGTGATGCGCGGGGCCATGTACATCTGATCGGACAAAGTGAGCGTGCCGGTGATGGTGTAGCCGACCGTCGGCGTATAGGCGTAGGAAGCTTCGGCGTACACCAGCTGCGTATTCGGCACCGCCAGCGCGCTCGGAATCGACATCACGCCGCTCTTGATCGCGCCGTTGCGCGTCACGCTCCATTTGACCGTCGCCTTGCCGGTCGAGTCGATATTCAGACACGAGATCGACATCTTCAGCTTGCTGGCCGTATAAGGCGAAATGATCGCGCCCGACGCATCGAGAATATTGGTCATGTCGGAGGTCGTGATGGTCGAGACCTGCGACGTCAAGTTGGCGAGCGTGGCGGAGATCAGGCTGACTTTTCGGTCCGCGGCCACGCCGTCCGAGATTTCGGCGCAGCCGAGATAGAGTCCGATCATCAACGGCGCCAGCAAGGCAAATTCGACGGCCGAAACGCCGCGCCGGTCGCGCGCGTAGCGGCGAAGGGCCTGCGGCATATAAAGGGACATGACACTCATGACATGTTGCCTCAGTGATAGGGCTCGACGCGGAACACCGACGTCGCCGACAGCAAACGATTGCCGCCGTTCAGATTGGCGAGGTTGTTGCCGTACATCGTTACGTAGATCGGCCACTGGTAGTACAGCGACACGACGACGATATCGCCCACATCGCCCGGGCTATAGCTCGTCGTGGTGTTGAGCTGACCGTTGGTGACCGGCGGTGTGGTATTGACCGCGGCGAAGCTGGAATAGCTTTTCACGTCGACATAGAGGCCGCCCGCACAATCGAACAATCCGTAGATGCGCGCGCATACCGCCGATTTGAATTGGGCTTGGGAAAAACCGGAGCTCTGCGCCTGGCCGGTCATGATCAGCCGCGACGCATCGGCGGCCGCGGCTTCCAGCGTCTGGCCGGCAAAGAACACGAAGGCCGTTTCCAGGATCGCGAAGGTCAACGCCAGGAACGGAGCGGCGACCAGCGCGAACTCGACGGCGGCGGCGCCATCCTGCTGGCGCACAAATCTGCGCGCGAGGCGCCCCTGCATCAGCCGGCGCATTCGAGCGGCGATTCTATTTCGTGTCGCGTCCCACATGGCAACCGTCTCGCCTGCAAAATGATGCTGAAATGCTAGCAGACGCGCGTTTTCGAATTCTTTCCCACATTGCCGAGAACAGCGGGCATCGTGTTAAGCGTTTGCTAACCTTGTTCGCGAGCGCGGCTCGCGACCGCTGCCCGATTTAGCGCGTTGGCGGCGTCTGCGCCTGGGTGGCGCGGGTGCCGGATTGCGTCAGGATCGAGGTGAAATAGGCCGGCGAATCCCCCAGCGTCAGACGGCGCTCGCAATCGGGGGCGCAACTGTAGGATTCGCGTTCGACGCCCTTGTAGACGATGACCAGATCGCCGCCGGTGGACGCGCCCAACACCTGCACCATCTGGTCCATGACCACCTTACCGGAGCGGTCGAGCGCCAGCAGATTGGTGGCGCCGAAGCCTTTACCGGTGACGACCAGAACACCCCCGCTTTGCAGGGTGGCGTCGGCGATCAGCGGATTGCCAATGACAATGGTGGCGACGCGCGCGGGCAGCTTCAGGATCCGCGCCTCGTCGACATTGACCGTGAGATTTTCGGCTTGCGCTGGCCTGGCCTCGAAGGCAACGGCGGATAAAAACGTCAAGGCCAGTAGATAGCTCAGTCGCCTGCGGCGCCCGGACACGGCCGACATCGAACTCTCCAACGCTACGCACACACGACCGCCCGCTGCGGCAACGGCCGGCGGACTACTCCGCAAGTTGACTGCAAATTGGTGAATGAAGTGCAAAGAGCGCGGCCCCAAGGTCGTGCCGCGCGTCCGCGGTCAGCGCGTGAACGGATACAGCATCTGGGCAGTAAAGCCTTCCGGGAAGTCCTTGTCGGCGATGCCATAGGCATCCGGCAGCTCCTGCTCCGGCATGTAGAAGGTGCCGAACAACACGTCCCAGATCGGAAACGTGCCGGCAAAATTCATGTTGCCGCCGCGGTCGGGCAAAGTGTGATGCCAGCGATGGAAAACCGGACCGGCCAGCACGTATTTGAACGGGCCTAGCTTCCATTTCAGGTTGGCATGCACGAAGCCGGAATGGACGGTGATGAACGGACCCAGCCAGACCATCACACTCGGCGAAATCCCGGCAAGCAACAGCAGGACATCGACCCCGACGGCGCCAAGGAACAGATTGATCGGGTGAAACCGCGCCGCCGAAATCCAGTCGAGATCCAGGGATGAATGGTGCACGGCGTGGTATTTCCACAGCGCACCGCCGTGGAAGATGCGATGGATCCAATAGAGCAGGAAATCCGATACCACCAGAAAGATCGCGCCTTGCAGCCAGAGTGGCAGTGCCGCGAGCGGGCCATGGCCGTTCTCGTAGAAGTCCATGATCGCCCGGTCGCCATGAATGCCGAAGATCGCCACCGCGCCCAGCGTCAGCATGCCGATGCGGAAGAAGCGCGCGAGCAGCGGGATGAGAAACCAGTAGCAAACGTCGGTGACGATCTCGCGCTTGCGCCACCACGGACGGCCGGGATTGCAGGCCGACAGACCGGTCAGCGCCGCGAATACCACGCCGAGGGCGATGGTGATGGGGACGATTTTCACGAAGGTCGCGCCGGCGACTTCAACGACCGAATACAGTTCATTGAGCATGGCGAGCGACCTTGCGGGTGCGACAGACCGTTCGAGACGGTATCGGGCGCGCGATTAAAATGCGGTGAATCGCACGCATTCGTGTTGCACTCGGGCCCCTGCACCGATTGCCGGGAGCAAAATGGCGGCGCCAGGCCGGCCGCCTGGCAGTAATGGCGTACCATTGACGAGCAGGCGATACGACGGGTTCTATCGGGTTTTCTGTGGAACCAAGACAGCAGATTACGTATTCGCACGAATACCTTGAGATCATCTATAGTATATATAGTAGAAATAATTTATTAACTCTATTATTCTACGTACCATAACTTGTTAACTACGATCTATATACAACGAATTACCCCGTATTTCTGTGTCCGTATTAACCTGCGTGCAAGACCTCCTTGATAGCTTGGCGGGATGGTTCAGGCTGAGCCGGCGTAATCCGGCCTTCTGGATCAGCTCAGACAGCCACGTGTGGATCAAGGAGCTACCGATGAAAAACCTCTTCGTGCGTTTCGTGAAGGACGTCTCCGGCGCCACCGCCATCGAGTACGGCCTTATCGCTGCTGGCATTTCGGTCGCGATCATCGCGGTCGTGAACGGCCTCGGCAGCACGCTGAATACCAAGTTCACCAGCATCTCGACCCAGCTCCACTAATTGGGCTGCGTCGCGACGACAAGGCTCCGGCCTAATGCCGGAGCCTTTTGCGTTTTGTGTTTAACGAACAATAAAGTTTTTCCGCGCTAACCGAACGGCAAGCTTCCGCCGCGTAGTTTCAACGGCACGCCACGAATCCGACGCGCAGGAACGATCGATCATGCTGACGGACACCATCCGGCTCTTGCTGTTCCCGGCTTTGATGGCTTTCGCCGCCTCGAGCGATCTGCTGACCATGACCATCTCGAACCGGATTTCGCTGGCGCTGGCCGGAGCTTTTTTCCTGCTGACGCTGGTCACCGGCATGAGCCTCGCCGCGATCGGCATGCACCTGGCCGCGGGCGCGCTGGTGCTGGCGGTTTGCTTCGGCCTGTTTTCGCAAGGCTGGATCGGCGGCGGCGACGCCAAGCCCGCGGCCGCCACCGCGCTGTGGTTCGGCTTCGACTTCCTGCTCGATTATCTGATCTACGCGTCGCTATTGGGCGGCGTCCTGACGCTGCTGCTCATCATGTTCCGGAAACTGCCGTTGCCGGGCCCCCTCGCCCGCCAGCCCTGGATCCTGCGTCTGCATGACGCCGGCGGCGGCATTCCCTACGGCATCGCGCTGGCAGCCGCCGCGCTCATGATCTATCCGAAAACCGGCTGGATGCCGGCGATCGGCATCTGAAACTTCGCGCAGCCTTGGGATCAACTTCGCCGCCGGTTACGCGGCCGGAGCATAGGCCGGTGCGGACGGGCGATCCCCGACGACAAAGGCATCGGCGCCGGCAATGTGCGTCGCATCGGCCAGATAATCCATGCTGCCGAATGGCGTATCCACCAGCGACCAATCGCAGCGGCATCCGCCGCGGCAGAGCGGGACGAACGGACAATTGCGGCAGACGTCCGGCAATTGCTCGAAATCTTGCAGGCTGAGTTCCAGGTTCCTTTTACGCAGCCCCTTGCTCATGTCGATATTGTCGCGGCGCGAATAGCAGCGGATCAATTCGCCCTGGCAGGTCACCGTCAGGCTCTCGACCGGGCCGCAG
>JACQDO010000108.1 GCA_016201085.1 Hyphomicrobiales bacterium
GGTGACGAGGCTGAGCGCGGCCAGTGTTGCTATCATGGTGCGGTCGACCGCCAGCACATTGCCGAACAGCAGCGCGGTCGCCTGCGTGGCGAACGACGTATAGTAGTGCAGGAACAGCAGGCCGAAGCCGAGCGCCAGCGACAACACGACGCCGATGGCGATGTCGCGGTTGCTGATGCGGTCGCTGAGCGCGCCTATCACGATGCCGGCGACGAGCGTGAAGCCGAGCAGGCCCCACAGCGGCGCCAATCCGATCAGCCCCGCGCCGGTGGCGCCGGCAAAGCCGATATGGGAGAGCGCATGGCCGGCGAAGGTCTGCCCGCGCATCACCAGGAAATAGCCGACAATGCCGGACACCACCGCCACGATCCCGGCGGCGGCGAAGGCATTGTTCATGAATTCATAGGCGAACATGTCAGTCTTCTTTTCCCCTCCCCCCACGAGCACTTGCGAGTGGTGGGGAGGGATTAGGGGTGGGGGGCGCTTCAATTGCCCCGATCGAATTTCGTCCCCCCACCCCCGCCCCCGCCGCTTCGCGGGGGAGGGGAGATGAGAGGCCGCTCTCAATGATGATGCCCATGCTCGTGCCCACCGTGGTCATGCAGGTGATCGGCGTGTTCCATGTCGTGGCCGCGCGACATCACGAAAATATGGCCGTCGGCGCGCAGCACCTGGATATCGGTGCCGTACAGCGCCGAAAGCACCGGCGCGGTCACCACCTGCTCGACGGTGCCGAGCGCGGCCTGGCAATTGCCGAGATAGAGCACGCGATCGAGCGTTCCGAGCAGCTGGTTGAGCTCGTGCGCGCTGAATAAGACCGTGATGCCGCGCTCGCGGCAGGCTTTGCGCACGACCCCGATGGCGACTTCCTGGTGGCGGGCGTCGAGGCTGATCAAAGGCTCATCGAGCAGCAGCAGTTTCGGGTTGCCGATCAGCGCCTGCGCCAGCAGCAGCCGCTGGCGCTCGCCGCCGGACATCTCCGACAACGGACGTTGGCTCAATTCGTGGGCGCCGACGGCATCGAGCGTCGCCTCGATCATGGCGCGGTCGGCATGGCTGAGCCGCGGCACGCCCCAGCGCTCGCCGTGCATCGATGAGCCGATGAAGTCGAGACCGCGCACGCGCAGGTCGGGCAATACGGTGCGCACCTGCGGCAGATAGCCGATGGTGCGATCGCCACGCTGCGGCGCGCGCCCGAACACGCGCAACGTTCCCGCGCTCGGCGCCAGCAGCCCGAGAATGGCGCGCATCAGCGTGGTCTTGCCGGCGCCAGTGGGTCCCAGCACGCCGATGAATTCGCCGGCATTGATCGCGAAGCTGGCGTCCGCCAGCACGTCGCGGCCGCCGATCCGGATGGTGGCGTGGTCGAGTTCGACGATATTCATCTTGTCATTCCGGGGCGCGAGTGAAACGAGCGAACCCGGAATCCAGACGCAAATTCGTCGCTTGTCTCTGGATTCCGGGTCCGGCACTTCGTGCCGTCCCGGAATGACCGGGAAATAAATTTTGTCATGAATGCGGCCCGGCCAGCGCCTTGTCGGTTTCGTCGAGCTGATCCAGCATCCAGTCCTGGAACGACATAGTGGCCGGTTGCGTCTCGGTGACGCCGACCACCGGCACCTTGGCGGTGCGCGCCAGCTCGACAAGGCGTTGCACGATCTTGCTGGAGGCCTGCTTGTTGTAGAACATAGCGCGGACCTTGCGCTCTTTCAGGTCCTGCTCGAAAGCGGCAATGTCGCGCGCGCTTGGCTCGGTGTCGTTCATGATCGAAAGCTGGAAACGCTCGTTGCGCATGGTTAGCCCGAGCGCACCCGCCATGGGGCCGAACACCGGCTCGCTGGCCGTCACCGGCTTGCCGGCGTGCTTGGCCTTCAACTGCGCGACGCGCTGAGTAACTCGGTCGAGCGCGGCGTGAGTGATGCTGAGCCGCGCGTCATAATCTTGGGCATGTGCGCTGTCCGCCTTGGCGAGGGCCGCGTTCAGCGCGCGCGCCACTGCCGGCATGGTTGTGAGATCGTACCAGAGATGCGGATTGTCGCCTGCTTTTCGGTTGGTCAGAGTCGCGACGTTGATCTCCAGCCGTCCCGGCCGCGGCGCCGCCGCCAGCAGCTTCTCCATCCAGGTGTCGTAGTCGGCGCCGTTGAAGATCACGACCTGCGCGGCCGCGATCCGTTTGACGATGCCTGGCGTGGTCTCGAACAGATGCGGGTCCTGATCCGGGTTGTTCATGATGCTGGTGACCGAGACCCGGTCGCCGCCGATCTGGCGGGCGATGTCGCCGTAGAAATTCTCCGCCGCCACCACGGCGATCTTGCCGTCGGCGGCGCGTGCGGCCGGGCTCGCGGCGAGGGCGAGGATAAAGGCCAGACCGAACCGGGTAACGCTCCGCATGGCCGGAAATCCATTGCTGGGCGGGTATCGATGCGGAATAATGTAACATTATAACATATCAAATGACAAGAGCGGCTAAAGGCGGGGCAGCGATTGGAACGCGGGGAATACGGACGCTCGACGGGCGTTGTCAGCGCGTGGCGCGCTTGCGTACCGGCCGGATGGGGGTCGCGACGTGCGGCGGCGGCACCTGCACGAAGCTGGCGTTGCCCGCAACACTGTCGGCAGGGCCGTGCGGTATTGGCACCGCGTGCACCAGCGCGTCGTAGATTTCAATCGGTTGCGGCCTGCCGATCAGATAGCCCTGAACTTGATCGCAGCCCTCCTGGCTCAGGATCAGGCGCTGCTGTTCGGTTTCGACTCCCTCGGCGAGCACCGGCAAATTCAGGCTCTTGGCGAGCGTGATCACGGCGCGAACGATCGCGGCGTTGTGGCTGTTGCTTTCCAGGTCGGTCACGAACGAGCGGTCGATCTTGATCTTGTCGAAGGGGAACGATTGCAGATAGGACAGCGACGAATAGCCGGTTCCGAAATCGTCCATGGCGATCTTGACGCCAAGGTTCTTCAGGCGGCGCAGAATCGCCTGGGCGCGGCCAAAATCGTCGATCAGCACGCTTTCGGTGATTTCGAGTTCAAGCCGGGATGGCGACAGGCCGGTCTCCAGCAGGACCGTGTGCACCAGTCCGGGCAGATCGCCATGGCAGAACTGCGCCGGCGACAAATTCACCGCCAGCAGCGCCCGCGACGTCCATGTCGCCGCCTCGCGGCAGGCGGTGCGTAAGATCCACTCGCCAAGCTGGATGATCAGGCCGCTGTCCTCGGCCAGCGGTATGAACGTCGACGGATTTCGCGGTTTTCACGCAACTGACGATCCATCTCGGGCTCGAAAAAGCGGTAGGAGCCGGGACCTTCCGATTTGGCGCGGTAGAGCGCCGCGTCGGCATTGCAGATCAGCTTCTCGCCGTCGGTGGCATCGCTCGGATAGATCGCCACTCCGACGCTGGCATTGGCGGTGAGCTTGCGGCCTTCCACTTCGATGCTGTCGCCGAGCGCGGTCGTAATCCGCTCGGCCAGGCGGGCGGTTATCGCGGCGATGTTGCCATCGGCCACGATCAGCGAGAACTCATCGCCGCCGATGCGCGCCAAAAATGCATCGCGGCTGGCAGCCTTCAGGCGCTTGGCCACCTGACAGAGTAGCGCATCGCCGACCGCATGACCGAACAGATCGTTGACATACTTGAAGCGATCGAGGTCCATGCAAACAAGCACAAACTGCTCTCCCGACTCTTTCGCGCGCTCGAGTATCGCCGCGTAATATTCATTGAACGCCGCGCGGTTGGGCAGGCCGGTGAGCGCATCATGATGCGCAAGGTGAGCGATCTTGGCCTCGGCGCGCTTGCGTTCGGTAATTTCCTCATGCGTTGCAACCCAGCCGCCGCCAGCCATCGGCTGATTCACCACCTCGATGACGCGCCCGTCCTGCAATTCGACGGTGACGCTCATCTTCTCGCCGTTGCGCGCCGCGGTCCTAATCTTGATGTCGTATTCCGTGGGATCGTTGGCGAAGGTGCCGCGCTGGCGCCGATGTTCGAGCATATCGAGCAGCGTGCAGCCCGGCTTGATGACGTCGGCGGAGAGTCCGTACATATGGATGTAGCGCTCGTTGCAGATCACGAGCCGGCCGTCGCCGTCGAACATGCACAGGCCTTGGGACATGTTGTGCAGGGCTGCGTCGATATGGACATGCGCGCGCTCGAGTGCATGGGTCTTTTCGGCCAGGCTCACCTCGCGCTCGGCCAGCGCGGATTCCGATTCAAGAACACGCTGAAACTGTTTGCTCAATTGCTTGAACAGGAAGGCCGTGCAAAGCAGTCCCAGCAGAGTGCCGGCGCCGATCAGCATCGCCCAGCGATACCACTTCGCCAGCGCGGCGCCTTCCGAAACCGCGACATTGATGACCAGGGGATAATCGCGCAGCGGCTGCACCGAGACGAAGCGGGCTTGTCCGTCGAAATATCCCGGCGAGCGATAGCTGCCACCGCCGTCCGCGACCAATTGATACCACGGCGAGCCTTCGGGCATTCTCCGGCTGCCATTGGTTATTTGATCGGGATGGCGCACCAGGATGGTGCCGTCACGGCGCAGCATGAGGAAGGATTGATTGCGCAGCCGCGTGATCGCGTTGTAGATGCTTGCGAAGTGCGTGAGCCGTATTCCGGTCACCACCACGCCGAGGAATTCGCCGTTGGGGCCGCTCATTCGCTTGCTGAAGAACATCATGCGCGTGCCGGATAGGCGATTGAGCAGAAAGCTGCCGATGTAGATGCCGGTGTCGACGCTGTCGCGGAAATGTATGAAATAGTCGCGATCGGAGAAATCGGAGTCCGGCGTCGGCCACATCCGCGTGGTGACCGCGAGCTTGCCGTCGCGGTCGACGACCGCGAGGAAGTCGGCTTGCGTGAGGCGCAGCAAGCGGTCGCTCAGGCTGGCATAGACGTCCGAACTGCGGATTTGTCCGTCGAAGTAATATTTGTCGGGCGAATATCTCGCTTCCAACTGTTCGCGAATTTCGGACAGTGTGATATCGACCGATTGGACCGAGCGGGCGAGTTGTTCGCTCAGCACCACGGCGATGTTGCCGGTGTCGGTATCCGCCTCGCGAATCGCATCGGATCGCAGCCCCCAAATCGTCAGGCCGATCGCCATGACGGAGAGCGCGACGAGCGCAAACGCAACACAGATCAGTGTGCGGAAGGTAATGCGGCGTGACCGTTGGCGCATGCGAAATGTTGGAGTTAGTTGCTTCAATTTGCAGCTTAGCGTTGTTGAATTAGGCGTCACTTAAAGGGGCGGGTAATCGCCCGGTTGGATGAATCAATGCTTAAGCAGCTACATCAATTGGTTATGGGGCGCCGATGCGTGCTGGCAGGGTCGGCGATGGTTTATGGGAAGTAAGCGGAAAAATTGGAATTCGAGACTTTTTGCCAGGGATACAAGTGTCGGGTTTTTGAATAGAGTTTCGACCGGACGTTGCACGTTTGGCGCAGCGATCCGCAACGGGAGGAAATCATGAAGACGTTCCTACGGGCGACAGCAATTGCAGCACTGGCATTATTGTGCGGCGCAGCAATCGCTGTGGCGCAGCAATTTGGCACGGCGGCCGAAGCAAAGGCCATGCTTGAAAAAGCTGCTGCCCAGCTCAAGGCCGGCGAAGCCGGGGCAATTGCTAAGTTCAACGAAAAGGCGGGCGGGTTCCGCGACCGCGATCTTTACGTCTTCTGCTACAACATCTCAGACGGCAAATTCACCGCGCATCCTAATCCGGCGCTGATGGGCACGGATATCCGCGCGCTGAAGGTGAAGGACGACCCGCTGGGGCAGAAAATCTTCGACGCGACCAAGGAAGGGACCATCACCAGCGTGAACTATAATTTCCCGAAGCCCGGCACCACCGATCCGGTTCCCAAGGAATCGTTCTTGACGCGGGTCGGCGGCCAAGGCTGCGGGGTCGGCTATTACAAGTAGCCGTCGGGAAGCGGCAAACTGTTACGCGAAGCCGATCTCAACACGGGATGCGCCCGGCCGGCGATGCCGTCCGGGTGCATCGCGTCGCTTCGATTTCAGCCGGTAGGCGTGTGTACGGTTGGACAGGACAAAGTTGCGATGCCCCATAAAGCGATCTCAGCCATTGCGGTTATAATTGGATTCTTTTTGTTGACCGCCGAAACGATGCTGGCCGCGCCGATGGCCTGCAACGGCGAGCAGAAAGTGTGCATTGCCAATTGCACAAAAACTGCCGTCGGTTCGGCGACCGGGACCTGCATTGCCAATTGCAACGCACGGCAATCGATGTGCAAGCAGACCGGCTGCTGGGATAACGGGGTCAACAGGTACTGCGGGCTGTCGCGGCAGTAGCATCGACAAGGCTTGTGTCAATATCCCTCAATCCAGAATGAAGCGCGCGCGCGGGCAGTGGGCGTGCGGGGCGCGCTCTGAGAGATTTTCCCAGCCTGGGAACCATCCATTGATGGTCGCGCGGCTGCGAGGCTGGCGACCACGCTGAAACAGAGCCGACGGGATCGTCGCGGCTACAGCTTACGTAAATTGCGTCTCTACTCAGCCGTTGGCGAAACGCAACGTAACGAGAATTGCGAACAACAGTATCGCGGCGAATAGAATAACGGGGAGCGCAATTCCAGCGGCCCGGCTGAAACCGGCGCTGTCGAATCGACGCGGAGCGGTGGCGCGATTGGGCATCGAACCCTCCTGCTGATTGACTGCGTGATAGCGAGGCCACGACCGCTCGTCGACATTGCGCTGGATCAATGCGCCGGTGCGACATTAGCGCGCAGCCGAAGGTATCGATCTTCCGCCGATCACGCCGGATCGCTCAGTTCTGCTCGCCGTATCTCTCTTTGACCGCGGCCGCGACAAATAACTTGCGGCCTTGCCGGCCCGGGCTCGTGCCTTGTGCGTCGCACCATTGAACGAACGCGGCCGGATCGATACGCACGCGCATCACCGGATGGCCGTAGGCCTTGAGGCCCTTCTCCATCTCCTCGGCGATCTTGCGCCATTCGCTCCACGTGCGCGGCATTTTGTTGCCGTCGTCGAAAATCCTCAGCGCGGCCGGATAGTCGGCCTCCTCGATCCAATAGGCGCCGATAGCGGGAAGCGGTTTGTCGTCGGAATGGGGCATGCGATTAAGTCCAGCAATGGGTCGTTACCGCTTATGCAGGTGCTGGCGCCTGTTATGCAAGCTTCAGGACGATCGTTAGAAATTATTTCAAAATCGCTTGCTCATCTGAACTTCGCGGCGAACACGATGAACTTCGTTGTCCAGGCGTTTTATTTCGTGGGTGAGTTCGGCGATCGCCTTCATAAGGCTGTTGTTGATGTCTCGTTGCGAGACCTGTTCCGAGGCGTTGCGAATGAAATTTTCGGCGCTTGAAATCGACATATAAGGGCTCACAAGCGTACCCGGCCGGCCATGCCGAAAGGCTCTAAGCCAGCCGGGAAGATAGCCACGTGGGACGCGCCATGAACATGGGCGGCATTCGTGAATTAATCCGCAAAGTCAGCGATAAAATTCTCATGACCTGCTACGGCGGGTACGCCACGCTCGCTCAACCGGATCGAATCAACCAAGCAGCATTTTTATGATTGCGCTAAACCAAGTCAGCACCGGAAAAGGCGTAAAAACCTGCAGCAAAACGGCGGCGGCCACGATCACGGCGACATAGCCGATCGTCCCGCGCAGTATCCGGTGCGCGAGCGGCGGGTAGGGCGGCGTGTTATCGGCGGGCCAGGCAAATCTCTCCTCCCATTCCGGCTGCGGGATGCTGGCCGGCCGGATTCTCTCGAACGGTAGCCACGCGCGGTAAGCCGCGATGCCGCGCTCGCGCGCAATGGTATTGCGCAACCAGAACGCATTATGCCGTCCGACTAAATCGACGATCCGCCTGATCGCGACACGCAAAAGCGACAGGATCAGCAGACAGGCGAGATAGACATAACCGATCCAGAAGCCCGACGTCAGCCATGCCTTGGTGAACGAGCGCACGCTGAACAAGACGGCAAACAAATCCACGGTGGCGCCGACCAATCTATCGAGGCCAGTGAAGATGCGACCGAATGACGATGTCGGCTCCGCGCTCTGCAGAAACAAGATCAATGCGACCACGACCGCGAGCTGAAACAGGGGAAATCGCACCAGGCTCCGGACCGGAGCGGTCATATGCTTGATTAGGCCCATGTTTGCTCCTGGAATGGCAAGGCCGCCCGATAAGCTGTTGCATGAACGGTCAATGCTACGCTAGGCACAAGGCGGTTCAACAACAGTGTGTGTCATGCGTAAGTTCCCTTGCCAAAATCCTATTCCGCAAGCGGACTCGCTCTGCTACGCCTTGAGCCGCCGCACGGTCCTTGCCGGCCTGCCGCTGTTGCTCGCCGGCTGCGGCGCCAACTACGGTTCCACACAGGACGGTGGCTTCTCTGTCGCACCGGTCGATCTCACCGCCGTCGACCGGAGTCTGCTGCGCCAGGAAGTCGCCTGGAATGGCAAGGAGAAGCCGGGCAGCATCATCGTCAACGTGCCGGAGCGCCGGCTTTATCTGGTGCTGGGCGGCGGCCGGGCGCTGCGCTACGGCGTCGGCGTCGGCCGCACCGAGGGCATGAATTTTCGCGGAACCGCGGTGATCGGTCGCAAGGAGAAGTGGCCGCGTTGGACGCCGACGGCGAACATGATGGCGGCGATACCGAGCTATCGGCCTTATGCCGGCGGCATGAGTGGCGGACCCGACAATCCCCTCGGGCCGCGCGCGCTCTATCTCTATCGCAACGGCCGCGATACGTTTTTCCGTTTGCACGGCACCACCGAGCCAGAGACCATCGGTCAGGCCGTCTCCAGCGGCTGCATCCGCCTGTTCAATCAGGACATCATCGATCTCTACAACCGGGTGCCCATCGGCACGCATGTGACGGTGGTGCAGGGGTGATTGGCTCTTCTCTCCCCACCCCCTTTGTGGGAGAGGGTTGGGGAGGGGTAACAAACTCGATCGTTATGGCCGGGCATGTTGCCCGGCCATTCACGGCTAACTTCCTCAACAATATCGCGGCACGAAGCCGGCTGGCACACCGGCAAATTCACGCTATGGCCGTTCCGGGAGAATCTGATGCCGCTAAAAAAGCGGGCGCTCGATCCGGCTGCGTTCAATCAGAACGCCAAGTTGCCGTTTTCGCTTCGTCTTAAGGATTTCGACGCAGCGATGCAGGATGTCTACGATTTCTTCTATGACGTGAACAAACTGCTACTCGGCAAAGGCCTGCACCGTCTGGACGACATGCTGCGGCCCGCAGCAATGTCCGGGTTGCTATCAGACATGCTAACCGCGTCCATGGCTAAACATTCGCGGGTGCTCGTCGAGAATAAGCACTTCAATGGCCACCCAGATTTGGTCGTTCAGGGCCGCTACGCCAACAACTCGACCGCCTCAGGAACTGACGGCGTCGAGATAAAGTCGACGCGCAAGAAGGGCGGCGCTGTCGATACGCATGGCGGACGCGATCAGTGGATGTGTGTGTTCGTCTACGCCACCGATCACAAGACTGAGCCGGCGCGAGATCGCGCGCCGATGAGGTTCACCGAGGTCTATCTTGGCGAAGTCAAGGTTTCCGAGTTTCGAAACAATCCGCGTGGCACCCTGGGTACCAAGACTTCGACGCTCGGCGCTACTGGCATCAAGAAACTGCGCTCAAACTGGATTTACCTCTCGAAGTGAACCGAGTTTTTCAATCGCCTTCTTCGCAATCTTGACATATTTTGGATCGCTCTCGATCCCGATCGACTTATAGTCGATGGCGTTCGCAGCAGCGAGTGTGGACCCCGAGCCGGCGAACGGATCGAGGATCGTTCCCTCGCCCAAAGGCAGCGCCGCGCGCACAATCTGACGCAGGAACGCCTGTGGCTTAAGCGATGGATGCGCGGCAATTTCACGCTCTTTTTTCGGCGTCGGTCGTGATGGTATCACGTCGCCAAATGGCCGCTCCGCCGATAGGCGCCGAAAGCCGCCCGTCTTGTGCCGGCGCAAATTGTCCTGCACCCGGTCCTCAATGGGCCTTCGGAATACGACCCATGGTTCGAACATGGAGCGCGGCATTACGCTCACGTCGGAGAATTCCTTATGCGCATTCTTAGGTCGATCGCCGCCGCGCATGGTCATGACAAGACGGATGATGCTGCCCCGCAGCTCGAGCCCTCCTTCCGACATGGCTGAACCGACGATGTGCGAAAGGAGCGGGTTGCTGGCAACGACGACGTTGCCGCCGGGAACGAGCACACGGTTAAGCAGCACAGCCAGTTTTTTGAAGAACGTGTAGAGCCGCACCCGGTCATCGTCGTCGAGAACTGTGAAACGCGGTAGCGGAGCGCGCCGGTGGCCGTCAAACGATGGCGGAATTCGCCAGATGCCGCCTTTCCCAGTCCGCAGCTTTTGCTGCTCAGCCTCGGTGTATTCGACTAAGCCATATGGCGGGTCGGTCACGCAGGCATGAATCGATGACGGTGGCTCCGATGCCAACCATTCGAAGCAGTCCGCTTGATAGAGTTTTGCCTTGCCGATAGTCGCGACCGGGTCGAGGTCGAGCTTCTCGCCATTGGCGTGCCCAAACTCATGGCTGTTTGCCTTAAGTCGGTAGCGGCCTCGTCCGGTTCGCTCAAAGGTCTTGCCGACGTTGAGGTTGAGATAGCTCCGGACGGAAGAGGGCGACGTAGCGCCCATTTGCGCCGTAACCGCACGGGAAATCTCGTCCAGCGAAGATTCGCCGCCAATCATCTGGAGATAGCTGCAAATGGAGTCCCTGATACTGCCGGGTGCCTTGGTCACGCGTGTCTCTCCATTTGAAACAAAACAAGAACATAAAAGACGTCTCGACGTCAATACCCTTTAATGCGGATATTCAGAAACGCTGTCCTGGTTCGTGGGAAAATCCAAACTATGTGCCTTTGCGCGCATCGCCTATATCTCCTGCCTCAAGGAGGCTCCTGTCATGACCACCCCCGCCCTCGCTAAAATCCCCTTCACCGTATTTGCCGCCGTTCTGCTCGGGCTGACAGTGGCCGGCTGCGGCTACAACACCATCCCGACCTACGAGGAGCAGGCCAAGGCGAAATGGGCGGACGTGCAGAACAACTACCAGCGGCGCGCCGATCTGATCCCGAACCTGGTCGCCACCGTGCAGGGCTTCGCCAAACAGGAGCGGGAAGTGCTGACTGCGGTGGTCGAGGCGCGCGCCAAGGCGACGCAAGTCAAGATCGACGTCTCGCAGCTTAGCGATCCGGACAAACTGAAGCAGTTCCAGGATGCGCAGAATCAGTTGTCCGGCGCGCTCGGCCGGTTGCTGGCGGTCAGCGAGCGCTATCCCGACCTCAAGTCCAATCAGAACTTCCTGGCGCTGCAGTCGCAACTCGAGGGCACCGAGAACCGCATCGCGGTGGCGCGGCGCGACTACATCGAGGCGGTGCGCGTCTACAACACCGAGCTGCGCACCTTCCCCGGCGTGCTGTGGGCTGCGACTTTCTTCCGCGCCAACAAGCCGATGGCGGCGTTCGCCGCCAACGAGGATGCGCAGAAACCGCCGCAGGTGAAATTCTAAACGCGCCGCACGTCGAAAGCATCGGCATGAACACCGGCCGCATTGCATCAGCTTTTGCCAGCGGGGGATGCCGTCTGGCCATCGCCGGCATCGCTCTGCTGTGCGGAATCGCTGCGGCCTTCACCCTGAACCTGCCGGCGCTGACGGGCCGGGTCGTCGATCAGGCGAATATCATTGCGGCCGACACGCGCGACGCGCTGACGGGCAAACTTGCCGATCTCGAAGCCAAGTCCGGCATCCAGCTGGTCGTCGCCACCGTTGCCTCGCTCGAAGGCCAGGAGATCGAGCCCTACGCCAACCAGCTGTTCCGTAGCTGGAAGCTCGGCGAGAAGACCAAGAACAATGGCGTGCTGCTGCTGGTGGCGCCGAACCAGCGCAAGGTGCGCATCGAAGTCGGCTATGGGCTGGAGGGCACGCTCACCGACGCGCTGTCGAAAGTCATCATCGTCAACGCCATCGCGCCGCGCTTCAAGGAAGGCGATTTCGGCGGCGGCATCGCGCGCGGCGTCGACGACATCGTCACGGTGCTGACCACCGATGCCTCGGAATGGCAGCAGCGTCCGGCGCTGCGGCTCGACCGTCAGCAGACTCGCGATCCAACGGACTTGCTGCTCTTTTTTGCAGCGTTTGTTTTCATTGTTTTGCTCATCGCTTGGCCCGGGTTCCGCTGGTTTGTGCTGGGCATGGCGCTGAATATCTTGACCAGTTCGGGCGGATCGAGCGGCGGTGGGTTTTCGAGTGGCGGATCATCGGGCGGCGGCTTTTCCGGCGGCGGCGGCGACTCGGGCGGCGGCGGGGCTTCGGGGGACTGGTGATGAGCCTATCCGCACAGGACCGCGAACGCATCGCCGGCGCCATCCGGTCCGCCGAGACGAGAACCTCGGGCGAGATCGTCTGCGTGCTGGCGCGCACGTCCTCCGACTCGACCGCCTTGCCGGCCGCGGTCGCCGCGATCGTCGCACTGGCGCTGCCCTGGCTGCTGATAGCGTTCACCGACATGACGGTGCACCGGATTCTCCTGCTGCAAGTGGTGGTGTTTTTCGCGCTGCTGCTGTTGCTGTGCCTGCCGCGCATCCGGGTGGCGCTGATGCCGCGCAAGACGCGCCGCCTCATCGCGCATCGCGCCGCCATGGAGCAGTTCGCCATGCGCGGCCTTGCACGCAAGAAGGATCGCTCCGGCGTCCTGATTTTCGTCTCAATGGCGGAGCGTTATGCGCGCATTATCGCCGACGACGGCATTGCCGCGCGCGTGCCGCAAGCGGAATGGCAGGCCGCGGTCGATGCGCTGGTCGCGCATATGCGCGATGGTCGCATCGCCGACGGTTTCGTGCAGGCGATCGAGTTGTGCGGCGAAAAGCTGGCGGCGCATTTTCCGCGCGGCGCAACCGGCGGCGACGAGCTGCCGGACCGGATTTACATAATCTGAAATTCAGAATTGATTGGGCCGGGCTTGACAGCGCGCCAGCCCGGTCCAAATATATGATTCACACGCGAGACACGGAGGTTTGCATGGCACCACCGGGTCAGAGGGCCGCTAGGATTGCTGCCGCAATCGTCCGGGCGACAGCATAGCGGCGAATTTGCGGACGGCACGCCGGGAGCGGCCGTCGCGGGTCGCATCAGTGAGGCAAGACCCCATTTCGGCCGTTCCCGACGCGCAGCCATTTTTATTTCCCGACATCGTCATGATGAGCAAGCGATGAAAAACTTGCTTTGCGCGACCCTTCTCTTGGCGTCGTTGCCGCTGTCGGCCGCCGCCGCTGAGCCGCTCGATCGCAGCAATTATCTGACCTATTCCTATCGCGATCACTACCGCGCCTACGGCCTATATTCGCTGCGCGATGGCTCCCTGCCGCCCGACGAAGTTTACCTCGACCCCTGCTACAAGTGGGTGAGCACCCCGCGCGGCGCGAGGAAAAAATTTGTTTGCCGGTCGTAGGTAGGTCCGCCAGTTCCTCGGAGAAATGCGAATTACGTTGCGCTAAGGTGCTGTAGGCGCTGCGTCGATCGCGACCGTTCTCAGGAGGAAGGTGGTTAACGAAATCTTACCACTTTTTTGAGATTCCATATCCGTCTGAGAGGATATTATGGCCGAAACGTCGATCGAATGGACTGA
>JACQDO010000109.1 GCA_016201085.1 Hyphomicrobiales bacterium
AAAGCCTTGGCCTTGTTCTTGTGCTGCGAGCGCTCCTCTTGCACGAACACCACGATGCCGCTCGGCAGGTGGGTGATGCGGATGGCCGACTCGGTCTTGTTGACGTGCTGGCCGCCCGCTCCTTGCGCGCGCATGGTGTCGATCTTGAGGTCCGCTTCATTGATGTCGATGTCGACGTCCTCCACCTCGGGCAGCACCGCGACGGTGGCGGCGGAGGTATGGATGCGGCCGGAAGCCTCGGTGTCGGGCACGCGCTGCACGCGATGCACCCCGGATTCGAATTTGAGCTTGGCGAACACGCCGCGGCCGTGCACCTCGGCGACGATTTCCTTGAAGCCGCCTTTGGTGCCTTCGCTGATCGACAGCACTTCGGTCTTCCAGCCCTGCTTGGCGGCGTAGCGCTCGTACATGCGGAACAGATCGCCGGCGAATAGCGCGGCCTCGTCGCCGCCGGTGCCGGCGCGTATTTCCAGGATGGCGTCGTGATCGTCCATCGCGTCCTTGGGGATCAAGGCGAGCTGGATTTGGCGTTCGAGCCGTTCCTTGCGCTGCTGCAAAGCCGGTTTTTCCGATTCCGCCAGCTTGCGCATCTCGGTGTCGGTCGTGCCGTCTGCGATCAGCGCGTCGAGATCGGCCATTTCGGCGGTGACCGCGCGGTAGGCCTTGATCGCCTCGATCACCGGGCCGAGTTCGGAGAACTCGCGCGACAGCTTGACATAGGCATCGGGCGCCAGCCCGCTGGCGAGCTCGCTCTCCACCATGGCGTGGCGGGAGAGCAGGGCATCGAGCCGGTGCTGCGGCAGCGCGATCAAAGCTGCAATCCTTCGGCCGCCGCGAAGCCTTCCAGTTTTTGGCGGATGGAGACGCTGCCGACCGGCTGCGCCAGGTACGGCAGGAGGGCGGCCGCGCCCTTCTTGGTGTCGAGTTCAAGCAACAAGGCCTTGACCGGGCCGACCGCCGAGGGCGACAGCGACAGCGAGCGATAGCCGATAATAGCGAGCGCCAGCGCGCCGATCGGTTGCGAGGCGAGCTCGCCGCACAGCGCCACCGGCTTGCCGTGTTTGCGCGCCTTGTCGGCGATTTCCTTGAGCGCACGCAACACCGGCGCCGACAACGGATCGAAGCGGGCTGATACGCGGGTATTGCCGCGATCGGCGGCATAGAGGAACTGCATCAGGTCGTTGGAGCCAACCGAGAGGAAGTCGACGCGCTCCAGCAATTCGTCGAGCTGGAACAGCAGCGAGGGCACCTCCAGCATGGTGCCGATCTGCACCCGCTCGGGCAGCGTGTGACCGTGCCGGCGCAAGTGAGTGAGCTCCATCTCGACCAGCGCCTTGGCCTTGTCGAATTCCTCCACCATGGCGATCATCGGGAACATCAGGCGCAATTCGCGGCCGCCGGCGGCACGCAGCAGCGCGCGCACTTGGCTGCGCAGCAGACCGGGACGGTCGAGCCCGAGCCGGATGGCGCGCCAGCCCAGCGCCGGGTTCTCTTCCTCGAAATTGCGCATATAGGGCAGCACCTTGTCGCCGCCGATATCGAGCGTGCGGAAGGTCACCGGCTTCTTGCCGGCGGCATCGAGCACCGCGCGATAGAGCGTCGATTGCTCGCCGGTGCGCGGCAGCGTCGGCGCCACCATGAACTGCAACTCGGTGCGGAACAGGCCGACGCCGGCGGCGCCGGTTTCCGCGATATGCGGCAGGTCGATGGTGAGGCCGGCATTGATCATCAGCGCGATCGTCTCGCCGTCCTTGGTGACGCAAGGACGCTCGCGCAGCGCGCGGTATTGCGCCTGCCGGCGGGCGCGCAGCTTCACCCGCTCGCCATAGGCCGCCTCGATGTCCTGCGGCGGGCGCATGTGCACGTGGCCGGTCGAACCGTCGACGATGATGGCGTCGCCCGCTTCGACCAGGCCGGTGGCATTGGCAATCTCGCCGACGGTCGGAATGCCGAGCGCGCGCGCCACGATCGAGACGTGCGAAGTCGGCCCGCCTTCCTCCAGCACCAGACCGCGCAGCCGCTTGCGGTCGTAGTCGAGCAACGCCGCCGGACCCATCGAGCGCGCCACCACGATGGCGTTGTCGGGCAGCTGCTCCTTGGTCGGCGCGTGATCCTGACCCATCAGCACGCGCATCAGGCGGTTGGCGAGGTCGTCTAGATCGTGCAGACGGTCGCGCAGATAGGGATCGGAAGCGCGCAGCATGCGCGCGCGGGTGTCGGACTGTACGCGTTCCACCCCGGCTTCGGCGGTGAGGCCGGTGCCCACCGCCTCGCGCATTTTGTGCAGCCAGCCCTGGTCGTAGGAGAACATGCGATAGGCTTCCAGCACGTCGCGATGCTCGCCGCCCTCGGCGACATCGCGGTGCTCGACCATGCGGTCGAGGTCGGCGCGCAAGGTGGCGATGGCGGCGTCGAGCCGCTTGAGTTCACGCGGCACGTCGTCGGCGATCACGTTGGTGATCACGACGCGCGGCTCGTGCAGCACGACGTGACCGAGCGCGATGCCCTCGGACAGCGAGGAGCCGGCCATATGCATGGCATGGCGGGCGACCGGTTCGGCGCCGGGGCGGGCGAGCGAGGACAACTCGCCCGACGCGATCATCTCGGCGAGCACCATTGCCGTGGTCTGCAGCGCTTCCTCTTCCTCTTCCGTGTAGGTACGGCGCGCGCGGTTCTGCACCACCAGCACGCCGAGCGTATTGCCGGCGCGCAGCACCGGCACGCCGAGGAAGGAGTGGTAGATTTCTTCGCCGGTTTCCGGCCGGAACGAGAAGGCCGGGTGGTTCTGCGCGTCCGACAGGCTGACCGGATTGGCTTCGCTGGCGACCAGGCCGACCAGGCCTTCGTCGGCTTTCAGCACGGTCTGGTGGACGGCTTCGCGCTTCAAGCCCTCGGTGGCGTATAGTTCGAGGGTTCCGTCCACGCGCAAGACGTAGACGGAGCACACCTCCGCCACCATGTTGGCGGCGATCAGAACGACCACCTTGTCGAGGCGTTCCTGCGCGCTGACCGGCTCCGCCATAACCTCGCGAAGCCGGCGCAACAGCACGCGCGGTCCGCCGAGCGCGCCACGCATTATTCAGGTCCTTTAAAGCCGCGCTTCTTGTACAGCCCAATCATGCACGAATGACGACCGCGCGAACCGGAGATTCGCGGCCGCTACCAGGCAGGCTATAGCCAATGGGCCATGCAAGGGGCAAGCCACGCCGCCCCTCGGCGGCTGAGCTACCCCTTATCCAGCCCGTACAGCGTATGCAAAGTGCGCACCGCCAGCTCGGTATAGGCGGCATCGATCAGCACCGAGAACTTGATCTCCGAGGTGGTGATGGCCCGGATATTAATCTTCTTCTCGGACAGCGCCTTGAACGCCATGGCCGCCACGCCGGCATGGCTGCGCATGCCGATGCCGATGACCGAGACCTTGGCGACGTCGGTGGCGCCATCTAGACGCGCGAAGCCGATTGTCTCCTTGGCCTTTTCGATGGTGACGCGGGCGCGCTCGTAATCGGCCGAGGGCACCGTGAAGGTGAGGTCGGTGGTGGCGCCGTCGGCCGAGACGTTCTGCACGATCATGTCGACATTGATGCTGGCGTCGGCCAGCGGGCCGAAGATGGCGGCGGCGACCCCCGGCTTGTCCTCGACCCGGCGGATCGAGATTTGCGCCTCGTCCTTGGAGAAGGCGATGCCGGTGACGGTTTGCTGTTCCATGATCTCACTCTCGTCGCAGATTAGTGTGCCGGGCGGGGTTTGACGCGGATCGATGTCCTCCGGCTTGACGAAGCTGGAGCGCACGAAGATGCGCACATTGTGCACCATGCCGAGCTCGACCGAGCGCACCTGCATCACCTTGGCGCCAAGCGAAGCGAGCTCGAGCATCTCCTCGAAGGCGATCTTGTCCAGGCGGTGCGCCTTCGGTACCACGCGCGGATCGGTGGTGTAGACGCCGTCGACGTCGGTATAGATGTCGCAGCGCTCGGCCTTGATGGCGGCGGCCACCGCCACCGCCGAAGTGTCCGAGCCGCCGCGGCCGAGCGTGGTGATGCGGCCGGTCTCCTTGTGGATGCCCTGGAAGCCGGCGATCACCGCGACCTGCTTGCGTTCTTCGAAGCGCTTGATCAGCTCTGCGCCGTTCACATCCAAGATGCGGGCGGAGGCGTGCGCGTTGTCGGTGAGGATCGGCAACTGCCAGCCCTGCCAGGAGCGGGCATTGACGCCCATGCCCTCCAGCACGATGGCCAGCAGCCCGGCGGTGACCTGCTCGCCGGTCGCGACTACAGCGTCGTATTCGCGCGCATCGTGCAGCGCGGCCGCATCCCGGCACCAGGCCACCAGTTGATTGGTCACGCCCGACATGGCCGAAACGATCACGGCCACGTCATAGCCGGCGTCGACCTCGCGCTTGACGTGGCGGGCCACGTTGCGGATGCGGTCGAGGTCGGCGACCGACGTTCCGCCGAATTTCATTACCAGACGAGCCATTGACGTTCCCGGACGCTGCCGTTAGGCGCTAACAATCGGCCGACGCGAGGTTTTTGACGCCCCGAGCGCCGGCTCGAAAAGGCGCGTATACATACCGGCGGGGTGGCACGCCTGCAACTCGTGCCGGCTATGCTGAACGAGATGGTCCGAATGGTGAACAGGAAAGCCCAAACCGCCAAAATCCAGTCCGCCAGCGTCGATAGCGCCGAAGTCGAGCGGTTTTCGCGCCTGGCAGCCGACTGGTGGGACCCGCGCGGGCCGATGGCGACGCTGCACAAGTTCAATCCGGTCAGGGTCGGCTATATCCGCGACCAGGCGGCGCAGCGCTTCGACCGCGACCCCAAGAAACTCGACTGCCTCAAGGGCCTGCGCATGCTCGATATCGGCTGCGCCGGCGGTATTTTGTCGGAACCGCTGGCGCGGCTGGGCGCGCAGGTGGTGGGCGCCGATCCGGCGGCGGAGAACATCGCCGTGGCCAGCGCGCATGCCGCCGAGAGCGGCATCACAATCGACTATCGCGCCACCACCGCCGAGGAACTGGCCGCCGCCGGCGAGCGTTTCGACGTGGTGCTGGCCATGGAGGTGGTCGAGCACGTGGTCGACGTCGAAGCGTTCGTTGCGACCTGCGCATCGATGGTCAAGCCGGGCGGGCTGATGGTCGCCGCCACCTTGAACCGCACCATGAAGAGCTTCGCGCTGGCCATTGTCGGCGCCGAATACGTGCTGCGCTGGCTGCCGCGCGGCACCCACCAATGGGACAAATTCGTCACGCCGACCGAGCTGGAGGCCGCGTTTGAAAATGCCGGCCTGCAGGTGATCGGCGAGCGTGGCGTGATCTACAATCTGTTTGCCGACCGCTGGCAATTATCGTCGGACATGGACGTCAATTACATGCTGGCCGCGGAGCGGCCCCGCGCGTGATCCCGAAAAGTGGGAACCGGTTTCGGATTAGATCACGCGCAAATAAAAAGTCGGAAAGGAAACTTGCAATGATCCTTGAACTGGTGGAATTCAATTCGCCGAAGGGCTGGAGCCGGCAGCAGGTAGCCGAGGATGCGCGCAACGCGATTCCGAAATGGCGCGCCAACAAGGAATTGCTGCGCAAGCATTTCCTGCTTGAGCTGAACGGCAAAGAAACCGGAAGGACCGGCGCCGGGGTCTATATCTGGCCGTCGGTGGACGCGGCCAAGCGGGCGCATGACGAAGCCTGGCGGCAGTCGGTGATCAAGCGCACCGGGGCGGCGCCGACCATCCGCTATTTCGACCTGTTTTTGCTTGTCGACAACGAGAAGGGCGAGGTCACCGAATTTCCCGAGGCCGCCGAGATCAAGTCGGCGGCGGCGTGAACGGAGCGCATTAGCCGCGCGTCATGCTCTGGGCCGTCTTCACGCTGATCGCCGCCGCGGCGCAGACCGCGCGCAATGCCATGCAGCGCGAGCTGACCGCCCGTCTCGGCACGGTCGGCGCCACCCATGTGCGCTTCCTGTTCGGCTTTCCGTTCGCGCTGATTTTTCTCGCCGGCGTCATGAGCGTCACCGGCGAGGCCTTGCCGGCACCGCCGCTGGCGTTCTGGCCCTGGGTTCTGGCCGGCGCCTTTACCCAGATCGCCGCCACCGCCACCATGCTGTCGGTGATGGGCGAGCGCTCCTTCGTGGTCGCCTATGCCTATATCAAGACCGAGCCGGTGCAGGTGGCGCTGTTCGGCCTGATCTTTCTCGGCGACCGTATTACGCCGCTCACCGCCGTCGCCATTCTGATCGAGACCGCCGGCGTGATCGTAATCTCGCTCAAGCCCGGCGCCGGCCAGGTCAGCACCGGGCGCTCGACCGCCATCGGCCTGCTGTCCGGCGCCCTGTTCGCGCTGTCGGCGATCGGCTATCGCGGCGCCATCCTGTCGTTGCAACTGCCGCATTTCGTCATGGCGGCGACCTTCACGGTTAGTGTCGGGCTGGTG
>JACQDO010000119.1 GCA_016201085.1 Hyphomicrobiales bacterium
CGATCTCACGGGCAAGACAGCGCTGGTGACGGGTGCGACCGGCGGCATCGGCGCCGCGGTGGCGCGCGCGCTGCATGGCCAGGGCGCGACGGTGGCGATCTCCGGCACGCGCGCCGCGGTGCTCGAGGCGCTGGCCAATGAACTGGGCGCCCGCGTGCATGTGCTGCCCTGCGATCTCGCCGACAAGGACGCGGTCGAGAAATTGGTGCCGAGCGCGGAAGCAAAGATGGAGAAGCTCGACATCCTGGTCGCCAATGCCGGCGTCACCAAGGACAATTTGTTCGTGCAAATGCGCGACGAGGAATGGGACCAGGTCATCGCCATCAATCTGACCGCGACCTTCCGGCTCACGCGCGCCGCGGTGAAAGGCATGATGCGCCGCCGCTACGGGCGGGTGGTCGGCATTTCCTCGGTGGTCGGCGTCACCGGCAATCCGGGGCAAGGCAATTATACCGCCTCCAAGGCTGGCATCATTGGTATGATGAAGTCGGTGGCGGCCGAATATGCCAAGCGCAACGTCACCGCCAATTGCATTGCGCCCGGCTTCATCGCCACGCCGATGACCGACAAACTCAGTGACAAACAGAAAGAGGCGATATTGGGCCGCGTCCCCGCCGGCCGGCTGGGCACGCCCGCCGACGTGGCGGCGGCGGCGGTCTATCTGGCCTCCGACGAGGCCGCCTATGTCACCGGTCAGACGCTGCACATCAACGGTGGGATGGCTATGTTTTAGCTCATGATCCGAACGGCTGGGCCTCGACCTTGGTCAAGGACGGATGCCGGTTTTCGGATAAGCCTGCCCTCGGGCTCGACTCGACGGATTATGCGCGGAAAGGTGTGAAATGCTTGGCTTTTGCGGGCCTGTCCGGCTACGCTGGCGCGCGCTAGTCAACGCATTTGAAGTATGGTAACCGAAATTCGGCCCGGCTGGGGCGGCCGATGGCGGACGTCGCAATTTGTACTCCGCGATCGGAAGCGCCACGCTACCGTCAACCACGACGAGGCCATGCCGCGATGGTTGCGATCTGATCCGGGTCGCAACCCAAATCTAAAAAGCACGAGGTTGGAACGATGAGTGACATTGCCGAGCGGGTGAAAAAGATCGTCGTGGAGCACCTTGGGGTGGAACCCGACAAGGTGACCGAACAAGCGAGTTTTATCGACGACCTTGGCGCCGACAGTCTCGACACCGTCGAGCTCGTGATGGCTTTCGAGGAAGAATTCGGTTGCGAAATTCCCGACGACGCCGCCGAGACCATTCTGACCGTCGGCGATGCCGTCAAATTTCTCGACAAGAACGCAAAAACCTGAGCAAACGCCAGCGCGCCTGCTCGGGAGCTTCATGAGTCGGTGGCCGATGAGCTGTGCGCGGCGCGCCAAGCGCGGACTCGTTGATGTCGTCCGCGCCCGCTTGCCTGCGTTGGCGTATCCTTACGCTCGGAGCCGGCCATGAGACGTGTCGTCGTCACCGGGATGGGAATGCTGACGCCGCTGGGATGCGGCGTGGAGACGACGTGGGCGCGCCTCATCAAGGGCGAGAGCGGCGCCAAGCAGATCGACACCTTCGACGTCTCGGATGTTTCCGCCAAGATCGCCTGTGTGATCCCGCGCGGCGACGGCTCGAACGGCACCTACAATCCCGACCAGTGGATGGAGCCGAAGGAGCAGCGCAAGGTCGACGAATTCATCGTCTACGCCATGTGCGCGGCGCGCCAGGCGCTCGATCATGCCGGCTGGCGGCCCAAGAGCTATGAAGACCAGACCATGACCGGCGTGCTGATCGGGTCCGGCATCGGCGGCATCGAGGGCATCGCTTCCATGGCGGTCACCCTGCACGAAAAGGGACCGCGCCGGGTATCGCCGTTCTTCATTCCCGGCCGCATCATCAATCTCGCTTCCGGCTTCGTGTCGATCGAATTCGGCCTCAAGGGTCCCAACCATGCGGTGGTGACCGCCTGTTCGACCGGCGCGCATGCTATCGGCGATGCCGCGCGCATGGTCGCGCTCGGCGATGCCGACGTCATGGTGGCGGGCGGCGCCGAATCGCCGGTCAATCGCATGGCTCTCGCCGGGTTCGCGGCGCTGCGCGCGCTGTCGACCAATTTCAACGACGACCCCAAGCGCGCCTCGCGGCCCTACGACAAGGCGCGCGACGGCTTCGTGATGGGCGAGGGCGCCGGCGCCGTGGTGCTGGAAGAGCTCGATCACGCCAAAGCGCGCGGCGCCACGATCTATGCCGAACTGGTCGGCTATGGCCTGTCGGGTGATGCCTATCACATCACCGCGCCTTCCCCGGACGGTGACGGCGCCTTCCGCTGCATGACCATGGCGCTCAAGCGCGCTGGCATGTCGCCCGATCAGGTCGACTACATCAACGCGCACGGCACCTCGACGCCGCTTGGCGACGAGATCGAGCTTGGCGCGGTGCAGCGCTTGGTCGGCAATGCCGCCGGCAAAATTTCCATGTCGTCGACCAAATCCTGCGTCGGCCACCTGCTGGGCGCCGCCGGCGCGGTCGAGGCGATCTTCTCGATCCTGGCGATTCGCGACCGGGTCGCCCCGCCCACCATCAATCTCGACAACCCGTCGGTCGAAACCCCGATCGACCTGGTGCCGCGTAAGGCGCGCCAGCGCGATATCGATGTCGCGCTGTCGAACTCGTTCGGCTTCGGCGGCACCAACGCCTCGTTGATTTTCCGCCGCTTCGCGGACTAGCGCATGCCCAAGGCCCCAGCTTTCGCCATAATCCTTCCTAACCTGCGCATCCCACTGACGTTATTCGCTTGTCGCCGCAGGGGAGCGGGTGCGTGAACTCCAATCGACCGCCGCCGAACCAAGGTTTCTTGCGGGCGCCGCCGAGCAACGGCGGCGTTGGCCCGCTTGCCGCGGGGCCAAGCCCGGTTCCCCCGCCGCCGCCGCCACCGGCCAGCAAGCCGCCGCGCAGCCCGCGCGCCGCGCTCGAGCCGGAGCGGATACCGATGCCGAACCGCCGCTCGAAGCGCGTGCGCCATCCGCTGGTGATCGTCGGCAATGCGATCTTCACGCTGCTGGTGGTGGTCTTGATCGCCGTCGGAACGACGCTGTTCCTCGGCAAGCAGCGGTTCGATGCGCCAGGCCCGCTTGCCGCCGAAAAGGTGGTCAACATTCCGCGCGGCCTCGGCATCAAGGATATTTCCGACCTGCTGATGCGCGAAGGCGTGATCGATCAGCCTTACGTTTTCATCGGCGCCGTGGTCGTGCTCAAGGCGCGCGGCGAGCTTAAATTCGGCGAATACCAGTTCGGCAAGCACGCCAGTGTCGCCGACGTGGTGGAAACCATCATCGAAGGCAAGGTGGTGCAGCATGCCATCACCATCGCCGAGGGTCTCACCTCCGAGCAGATCGTCGCCAAGCTGCTGGAGAACGACGTGCTCTCCGGTCAGATTAAGGAGATTCCGCGCGAAGGCACGCTGCTGCCGGAAACCTACAAATTCACCCGCGGCATGGCGCGCGACCAGATAATCCAGCGCATGCAACAGGCGCATAAACGCGTGCTGGCGGAGGTCTGGGAACACCGCATGGCGGACCTGCCGCTCAAGACTCCGGCGCAATTGGTCACGCTCGCCTCCATTGTGGAAAAGGAAACCGGCCGGGCGGACGAGCGCACGCGCGTGTCGTCAGTGTTCATCAACCGCCTCAAGCTCAAGATGCGGCTGCAGTCCGATCCGACCATCATCTACGGTCTCACCGGCGGCAAAGGCTCGCTCGGCCGCCCGATCCTGCGCAGCGAGATCGACCAGCACACGCCCTACAATACCTATGTGATCGAGGGGCTGCCGCCCGGGCCGATCGCCAACCCCGGCCGCGCCTCGCTGGAGGCGGCGGCCAATCCGGCGCGCACCAAGGAGCTCTACTTCGTCGCCGACGGCAATGGCGGCCACGTGTTCTCGGATAACTACAATGAGCACCAGAAGAACGTGGCCAAGCTGCGCGGGATCGAGCAGGCCAACGCGCCGCAACCGGCGCAAGCGCCGAGGCGGTAATCTGTAATCCGTCACCTTTATCCTTCGGCGCTCATGCTTTAAGGTCGCCGCGCTTTTCGAATCCGCTTCAAAACGAGACAGTTTCCATGGCTCTATCGAGCATGACCGGTTTTGCGCGCGGCCACGGCGTCGCCGGATCCTATGCCTGGAGCTGGGAGATCAAATCGGTCAACGCCAAGGGCCTCGATCTGCGGCTGCGGTTGCCGCCTGGCTGGGACGCGGTCGAGGGGCCGGCGCGCAAGAACGCCACCGAAAAACTGTCGCGCGGCACCGTCTATGCCAACCTCACGGTCGAGCGCAAAGGGGTCGCGCCCACCGTCAAGGTCAACGAGCCGGTGCTCAACGCCGTGCTGGCGACCCTGCACAATCTGACCGGCAAGGTCGATGCGGCAGCGCCAAGGCTCGACGGCATCCTGGCGCTCAAGGGCGTGATCGAGATCGCGGAAGAGGACGAGCGCGAGGAAGACCGCCGCGCCGCCGAGGCCGCCATCGTCGCCGGCTTCGACAGGCTGCTCGCCGATCTGATCGCCATGCGGCGCGAGGAAGGCGCCACGCTCGGCCGCCTGCTGTCGGCGCGGCTCGATGAGATCGCCGCGCTCTCGGCGCGCGCCGAAGCCGCCCCGGGGCGTAAGCCGGAAGCGATCAAGGCCAAGTTGGCCGAGCAGGTGGCGACGCTGCTCTCCGCCTCGCAGCGTTTCGACGGCGACCGCTTGCATCAGGAGGCGATTTTGCTTGCCAGCAAAGCCGATATCCGCGAGGAGCTCGACCGGCTCGCCTCGCACGTCGAGCAGGTGCGCAAGCTGATCGGCGACGGCGGGCCGATCGGCCGCCGGCTCGATTTTCTGGCGCAGGAACTCAATCGCGAATCGAATACGCTCACCGCCAAGGCCAATGACGTCGAGCTCACCAATATCGGCATCGAGCTCAAGAGCGTGGTCGAGCAGTTTCGCGAGCAGGTGCAGAACCTGGAGTGACTTCAATGACGGTGAAACGGCAGGCGGAGGCGCGCATCGCCGGGCGCGGGCTGATGCTGGTGCTGTCGTCGCCCTCGGGCGCCGGCAAGACCACGCTGTCGCGCCGCCTACTGGCCGAGGACAAGGGCGTCACGCTGTCGGTGTCGGTGACCACGCGCAAGATGCGGCCGGGCGAGGTCGACGGCCGCGACTACCATTTCATCGATCGCCAGCAATTCGATGCGCTGGTCGAAAAGGACGGCCTGCTGGAATGGGCCGAGGTGTTCGACAATTACTACGGCACGCCGCGCCAGCCGGTAATGGATGCGTTGGCGCAAGGCCATGACGTGCTGTTCGATATCGACTGGCAGGGCACCCAGCAGTTGAGCGAAAAGGCGCGCGGTGACGTGGTGAGCGTATTCATCCTGCCGCCCTCGGTCCCCGAATTGGAGGCCCGCCTGCACAAGCGCGCGCAAGACGATTACGAGACCATCCACCGGCGCATGGCGAAGGCCGCCGACGAAATGAGCCACTGGGCGGAATACGACTATGTGGTCATCAACCGCGACCTCGATCAGGCCTTCGCCGACGTGCTGGCGATCCTCGCCGCCGAGCGACTCAAGCGCGAGCGCCAGCCGGGCTTGTCCGATTTCGTGCGCGGACTGATGGCGAAGCTGTAGCCGTTCATCGCTGCCACTAACCTGTGCACCGCGCGGGCGAGGTAGCATGGAACCGCGCGCGGTTCCATGCTGCGAAAAGCCGGGCTTTTACCAGCACTTAACCTTAACCGATGCAAAGTAATCCGTGACGTGGGTCGTGTTGGGTGAGGCTGGGTTCTGCGTATCCTTTTTCGTATTGTTGCGTGCGTATGCATCGCCGTCGGCATTTTCTTGGCCGGAGCGTGGACCCTGTCGTCCTTGCTCGGCGCCAAGGACGCGCTGCGTTTGCATTCGCCGCTTCAGCTCGAAAAGAAAGTGGCCTTGGCCGGGCCCTACGGCGCCATGGCCAATGCGACGGACCTACCCGGTTCGCCGCAGCTTGCCAGCCTGCTGTTCGGGGCCGCCGACAGCAATGCCTCGACGTTCGCGCCGGTACCGCGGCCCGTAGCCGTCAGCGAGGCGCCGCTACCGCCGCCGCGGCCGGAGTCGCCCGCCATCGTGGCCGCCGTCGCGGCGCCGCCCGCGCCTGAACCGCGCACGCCCACGGTGCGCAACGAGACGCCCATTCTGCCCGAGATCGACAGCCGCACCGCGATCTATGATATTTCCGCGCGCACGGTCTATTTGCCCAGCGGTCGCAAGCTGGAAGCGCATTCCGGTCTCGGCGACAAGATGGACGATCCGCGCTACGTCCGCGTCAAGAACCGCGGACCGACGCCGCCGAATGTCTACAAGCTTACTTTGCGCGAGCAGCCGTTCCACGGCGTGCGCGCCATTCGCCTGAATCCGGTCGACGACAAAAACATGTTCGGTCGCGACGGCATCCTGGCGCATTCCTACATGCTCGGTCCGAACGGCCAGTCGAACGGTTGCGTGTCGTTCAGCGATTACCCCGCCTTCCTGAAGGCGTTCATGAAAGGCGAGGTCGAGCGAATGGTCGTCGTCGCGCGGCTGCCGAAGCGGCCGCCGAGCTCCCTCATGTCGATGCGCCAGCATAACGACCGCTACGCCAGCAACGACTATTAAGCGCGCGAATTTTTATGGCGCCAACTCCCTAGTGACATCCCGCTGTGGATGGTAATCTCTCGCACCGGTCGCACATCAGGGGGAACGCCATGCGATTGCCGATTTGTGGGGTGTTGGTATTTGCCATGCTGACCGCCGCCGCGCCGTCCTTTGGACAGAGCACGGACTGGACGCAGTGCGCGGATGTCAACAATAGGGATGCATTCGCCAGCGCTCTGGCGGCCTGCAATCGCATCCTGAAAGATAAACGCGAAGCCGCGAACCACACGATGGCGCTGCGCAACCGCTGCGGGATCTATTACACCCATGACGACTACGATAAAGCGCTCGCCGACTGTAATCGGGCCGCCCGCCAGGAGCCGCAATCGAAAATCGTATACGACCGGCGCGGCCTGATCTGGTACGTCAAGAAAGACTATAACCGCGCCATCGCCGACTTCGACCAGGCGATCCGTATCGATCCGAATTATGCCCGTGCGCTGTATCATCGCGGCACCTCCAAGCAGGCGACCGGCGATAACGCGGGCGGCGATGCCGATATCGCGCGCGCCAAAGAGATCGATCCGGACGTCGACAAGTAGCGCCGGTCGATGGCGAAGTTTTAGAACGTTCCCCGGATGCGGCGCAGCACGAGCGCAGCGAAGTGGTGCGCCGCTGATCCGGGGTCGTTCCAAATTCTGAATATATGAAGGTCCCGGTTCTGCATCCGCCTTCGCTGAAGCTTCGGCGGGCAAGTGAGTAAGCCCGCCATAGCCTTGGCGCCGGCGGGCAGCGCACCGCGAAGGCGCGCTGCGCTGCGCCCGGGACACGCACTACCCCGTCAGCACCAAGCGTCCGACAATGCGGCCGCCGCGCAGGTCGTCGAGCGTCGCCTGCGCCTGCGCCATCGGCCGCTCGGCGATCGGCGGCGCCGCGATGTTTTTCGCGCGCACCAGGTCGATCAACTCGCGCGTTTCCGCCAGTGTGCCGGTGGTGGTACCCTCGATGGTCATGGCCTTGAGCGGGAACATGGCGACCGGGGTTGAATAGCCGCCGCCCAAGAGGCAGGTGACCACCACCTTGCCGCCTTTGGCCAGCACACCGGTGGCGAAATTGAGCGACTTGTCGGAGCCGACGAAATCGCAGGCCGCGTAAATGCCGCCGCTCGCCTTCAAAATCTCCTTGCGCGCGCCCGCGTCGGCCGGATCGAACGCGGCCGCGGCGCCGGCGGCGAGCGCGGCCTCGCGTTTCTTGGCGTCGATATCGGCCACGAACGGCGCTGCGCCAACCATGGCGCGCGCCAGCGCCAGCCCCATCAGTCCGACGCCGCCGAGCCCGATCAGCAACAGCGGCGCGCGCGCGGCGCGATCCGCCAGACGCTTGAGCGCGGCATAGGCCGTCAGCCCCGAGCACATCAGCGCGCCGGCGTAGGACGCCGACAGCGGCGCGTAATCGATCAGATAGCGCTCATGCGGCACCAGCACATGCGTGGCGAAGCCGCCGTCGACGGTGATGCCGAGATGGCGCGGCGCCGCGCAGATGTTCTCGTCGCCGGCGTTGCAGGCCGCGCATTGGCCGCAGCCGATCCAGGGATAGATGGCGACCTTGGCGCCGGGCTTGACATGCGCGGCCGACCCCGCGCTTTCGACCTCGCCGGCGATCTCATGGCCGAGGGTGAAGGGCAGCGTGCGGCCGGCGCGTACGTCGAGCTGCTTGCCGTCGCCGAGCAGAAAATAGCCGTCCTGCATGTGCAGGTCGGAATGGCAGACGCCGCAGCGCGCGATGCGCACCAGCACCTCGCTGCCTTGCGGTTGCGGGGCCTCGACCACGGTCTCGCACAGCGGCGCGCCGTAAGCGGTGAGCGATTGGCGATGCATTTTCATAGCGGCGATGATTACACGCGCATCTGCGCCTGCCCAGCGAAAATATTGGCGAGTGCGACAAAACCTTCCACCGCGATTTCCTCCGCCCGCGCGGTCGGCTCGATCCCGGCCTCCGCCAGCAAGGCGGTGGTATCGACACCGAGCGATTTGAGGCTTTGGCGCAGCATCTTGCGGCGCTGGCCGAAGGCGGCTTCCGTCACCCGCTGCAAGGCGACCGCATCGCAGGCGAGCGGTTTGTCGCGCGGCACAAGGCGGACGACCGAGGAGGTCACCTTGGGCTGCGGCACGAAGGCGGTCGGCGCCACGTCGAACATGATCTTGGCCTCGCAGCGCCAGCCCGCCAGCACCGCCAGGCGGCCGTAGGATTTGTCGCCGACCTTGGCGACGATGCGCTCAGCCACCTCGCGCTGGAACATCAGCACCAGCCTGTCGTACCAGGGCGGCCAGGGTTCGGCGGTGAGCCAGCCGATCAGCAGCGCGGTGGCGATGTTGTAGGGCAGGTTGGCGACCACCCGGGCGCGTTCGCCGGTGAGTGCTGCGCGTGCATCGAACTCCAGTGCGTCGCCGGGAACGATCTGCAGCCGGCCTGGATAACGCGCGGCGATCTCCTGCAAGGCTTCGATGGCGCGGTCGTCGCGCTCGATCGCGATTACGCGATGCGCGCCCTCCGCTAACAAGGCGCGCGTCAAGCCGCCCGGACCGGGGCCGACTTCCAGCACGGTGACGCCATCGAGAGCGCCACCCGCGCGCGCGATGCGGGCGGTGAGATTGAGATCGAGCAGAAAATTCTGGCCGAGCGATTTCTTCGCCGACAATCCATGTCGCTGGATGACGTCGCGCAGCGGCGGCAGGTCGTCGATTTGCGCCATTTTATTTGGCGGGGGCCAGCGCCGGCACGCTCGCCGCCAGGCGCGCCGCGAGCGTGAGCGCTGCCACCAGGCTCGCCGGGTCGCCGCGGCCGCTGCCGGCGATATCGAAGGCGGTGCCGTGGTCGGGCGAGGTGCGCACGAACGGCAGGCCGAGCGTCACATTCACTGCGTGATCGAAGGCCAGCGTCTTGATCGGGATCAACGCCTGGTCGTGATACATGCACAGCGCCACGTCGTAGCTCGCGCGCGCGGCCGCGTGGAACATGCTGTCGGCCGGCAGCGGGCCGACGGCGTCGATGCCCTCGGCCTTGAGCCGCGCGATGGCCGGCGCCACGATACTGCGATCTTCCTCGCCG
>JACQDO010000123.1 GCA_016201085.1 Hyphomicrobiales bacterium
GACCCGGCGATCCATCAAATCTCCGAAAAGGGCGCAGAGTAATCTGCGTTACAGCCTATCGACCATCTCAATAATCTTATTCAGATTATCGAACTTAATCCCCTGTGCGGCGAATATCGTTAGCATAGCGGCAGCGATTACAGGAGATTTCACGCAATCTTCGCTATCGACCTCAAAATTGATCATCATTTGCGACTTAACCTTGCCATACTGATCCGCACCGCAGGTGGTTGAGATGTAGCCTTCGATGTTTCCATCCCACGCAGCCCATCGCTCAAATACACCTGCTGGCCAGTCCACCGTCTTGGCTTCTGGAACACCGAGCACGCGCTGCAAAAATTTGTTGTAATAGGCCTCAACCGCTTTGTCTTTCGCGCTCTTATTGTCGTTATCGAGTATCACGTATGTGGGAATACCAAGTGCGTTAAAAATATATGCGGGCTTATCAAGACTCTTTTTTCCCCCTACAGCAAGAATAGTCAGACCTTCGGCCATTGCAGAGCGTCCCTGAATCGTAAGGGCTGCCTCGAGTATCGACTTGTCCGATGGCCCCTCAACCAAAACAATTTTCTTACTAAAAAATCCCTCAGAAAGATCCGCGTCAAAAATGTGGAGCTTCGACGCAAACGCAGCATCACTCATTGGTTTTTTGGCTGGGGCATGCAGTTTTGCAAGTCCCGTCGAGCACTCAGAAATTGTTAGCTTCGACACCACGACATCATTTGGTACCTCCGGCGAACGTCTAGCCATGCGAATTTCTTGAAATCGAGGCAAATGCACGAAAAGGGGCGAATGCGTTGCCAACACAATTTGGATTCGAATGCCAGTTTGCGTACTGAAAGAGCTCGTTAGCTCCCCCAGCACACTTGAGATATGCCTCTGTTTAATTGGGTGTTGATAGATTTCTGGCTCTTCAATTGCGACAATAATATCGCTTTCCGGTTTTTTGAATTCTTTCTCCTTCTGCTCAGGATTGCGAAGTCGCTCGCGCGCAAGAAATTCTAGGATCGTGATTATGATTGCGCGCTGGAGGCCATGACCAACTCTCTCGACTGTTGATTGGAATCCATGATCCTTCACCGCAATCTCTGAACTTGGAAAAATAATTGGATATTCGGAAATAGGTTGCCAAGTCGCAATCAGATCAGACTCAGCGTAGTATTTTTTTAATATCGCGGACAGAGAATCACTAATATTCGCCAACGCCGACACGTTGGCGGGGTCTGTAAATTCTTTTAGCCGTTCATTGGTCGCGGTCGTAAAGTCCTTAAATTCCTGATTGTTCTCGATAGTTTGTTTTGCAAGAGTATCGACGAGTTGTTTTACAGGCGAGCGCGCTTCGCCAGTGTCTTCCGAAGCATCTCGAACGGCTGGAACAAAAACGAAGTCAGTTTTTCGCTTTAATTGACCAATTGCAACATTCTTCCACCCGCGGAAAGACCCAACGCGCTGTCTCTTAAGTTTGCCCTTGTTATTTGCTTCCCAATTTTCGAGTCGAGCGTCGATGTCATCAGCGTTTTTGACGTTCTCTAGACCTTCGTATTGCTTTTGCAGTTCTTTATACAATTCAGTTCGCGCTCGCTTACCTTCTTCATTTCGGCAAGCTGAAAAATCTGGATTTACTAAAGCTTCGACAGAAAACGATCCTGACTCTTTCGGATTTCCTTTAATAAGTTTCCTAGTGACCGTTAATTGTCCATCTATGAGATTTGATTCAAACAATGTCATTTCATCGTCAGTTAGTTCAGTAAATGACAGTGTTATTTCGATTGGTTCCTCGACGTTTTTACCATGGAAATCGTCATCATCGACCTTTGGAGCGTTACTGAAAAAAAGATCGATCGCCTTCAGAAATGCTGATTTTCCAGTGTTGTTTGCGCCAATGATCGCAGTCAACGGTTCGATATCGATCGTCGCGGACGAAATCGCCCTGAAATTTGAAACCTGTGCTCCTACTAACCTCATACGCGCTTGTCTCCGCTCGTCCCGCGCATTAAAGTTGAAAAAATGCCTGCCCGCAACCTGCAAAAGGCTTTGTAATGTCTGTGCAGGCCGCATGCGATGCTTTGAAACGGCAACGAAGACTCGAACTTACCTACGACGGGTACACTCGCATCGTTGAAGTTCACGCCGTAGGTGTGAGCAAAGATGGAAATGACATCATGCGCGTCTGGCAAGTTAGGGGTGGCAGTTCGGGGAATGAGTCTGTCGGTTGGAAGCTCTTACGCGTCAGGGAGGCATCTGCAATGCATGTCTTGGAAGAAAAATCTGACGCACCGCGTGAACGATATCGCCGCGGTGACAGCGCGATGGCAAAAATCTTTTGCGAGATTTGAGCGCCTTGCAATGAAACTGCTTCGAGGTACGTTTGATCAGTCTCTTACAGATGTGGGCGGCCCATGGTTCGAGACGCGCCGCTGCGCAGCGCTCCTCACCATGAGGCCGATTTACGCCTCGACATAATCCGCGATGCTGGTCGGCGCCGGCACCGGCAAGCCATCCTCTTTCAGACCATCAATATGAAAGCGGATCGCGCTACGGATTTCCGCCTCGACGGCTTTCACGGTTGCGCCGGTCGCGATGTAGCCCGGCAAGTCCGGGACATAGGCCGAATAATTGCCGTCCGCCTTTTCGATCACGACTGCGTAGCGCATACCCCTCACCTCACGTGCTGCTCGAAATACTTGCGCAGGATGGCGTTGATGCGCGTCTGATAGCCCCGGCCCTGCTTGCGGAACCAGTCGAGCATGTCGGCGTCTAACCGCAGCGTCATGTGCGCCTTGCGGCGCGGCAGCGGCAATTCGGCGGTAGCCCAGTCGATCTCCTCCATGGCGTCGTCGGGATCGCTGCCGTCCGGCAGCGGCTTCTTCGCAGCCGCCTTCCAGTCGGTCTTGGACTCGCCGCGCGCTCTCATCGCGCGCAGTTCAGCGTCCGTGTAGCTGACGATATGCCTTGATTTCCGTTTCATGCGCTCGCCTCATCGTAATCACACGAATTTTGTCGTCGCGGCTGCACCACACCAGGGTGAGATGCACCCCGTTGATGGTCGCCGTCGTCTTCCAGCGTTCTTCGCCACCGCGCGGCGTCGGCTGGTGGCACGACGGCCGCCCATCGAAGAACAAATCGGCGTCAACGAAGTCCAGTGCTCGCTCGGCAAGGATCTGCGCCCGCTTGCGTTCGTCCCATTCGAACTCCATGCCGGCAGTCTACCATAGGTACATACAAATTGTGCATACAATATGGCGCTCAAGACCGCCACCATCGCCCCTGCCTTAATTCCTATGCACGCTACCCTCGCCTGGCTCGGCTGAGGGCGTCATCTAGAGGCGTCTAAATGATGGAGCCAGGTGCGGCGCCTGCGGGCGGGGGATGAACGCACCCCCCAAGCCCCCGGGCGGCGCCGGACCCCGCCCGGAGGCACAAGGACCTCCTGCGAGGAGCTCGCTGATCGGTGGGGCGTCATGCTCGCCGGAAAGCGCGGGCCGGCGCCGTAAGGAGAACCGCCGCAAATGAGCCCGGATGGTGAAAATTATCCGGGTGGCGCGCCGAGAGGCGCCGCACCCTCGGAAACGGGGGGCATCTACAAGACGCGCCGTTTCGGCGCGCCATCCCTCAGCTTTTGAGGGGAACGAAAAAAGCCTACGGCGTTCCCGGCGCCGCAAAGAATACGGGCGATGACGCATGTCTGCTGTTTGAAATTCGAATCTGGCTACGAGGAGCGCGAGGCAAACGCGCTTCCCCTCTCCCCTTGCGGGAGAGGGTGGATCGCGCGGAGCGAGAGCGAAGCGCGAGCCAGGTGAGGGGTCGGAGCTTGCGTCTGACACCGCCCCCTCACCCGCCCTCGCTTCGCTCGGGCACCCTCTCCCGCAAGGGGAGAGGGAAGAAAGATATTTACCCCTTCGCCACGAACTTGAGCACGTTGTTCGGCATCGCGCGCGCGGCGGGACGCGCGGCAGATTTCCCCGCGTTCGGCACATAGAGCCCGCGTTTGTCGGGCATCGGCTTGAGTCGTGCAGCAGATTGAGCGGTCGGAACGACACCATGGCGCGGATTTCCGGCGCGATCTGCCAGGCCTCGCCCACTTGGCTGAAATATTTCACCAGCTGCTGGATCGGCAGACCGCGCTGCACCTCGAACTGGCTGTAGATGCCGGCCTTGGCCTTCTCCAGCATCTCGTTCGACAGATCGGTGGCCAGGATCTCGATGCGGAAGCCGGCGAGCTGCTGGTTCATCTCGCGCAGCAGCATGGCCAGCGAATAGGGCTCCTGCCCGCTTGCCGCGGCGGCGCACCAGATGCGGATGCGGCGGCGCTTGGCGTGGCTGGCGATCATGGCCGGCATGACGGTGTCGCGGAAATGCTCGAACGGAATCTTGTCGCGGAAGAAGCTGGCCGGGCATGCCCCAGACCACACTGGAGGCCTCGTCCTGCGCCATGATGTGGCCGCCGGCTTCGGTGATCGACCGCGCCCCCTTCAGGCCGTCGGAGCCCATGCCGGTGAGCACCAGCGCGAACACCTTGTGCCCCCACACCTCGGCGGCGGAGGCAAACAGCGGGTCGACCGCCGGCTTGCAGAAATTCACCAGCGGTCCGTCGTCGATGGCGATCACCGCGATGCCGTCGCGGCGCTTGACCGTCATGTGCTTGCCGCCGGGGGCCAGATAGATGGTGCCGGCATTGATCTCCTCGCCGTCCTGCGCTTCGCGCACCGGACACTTGGCGACGCGCGCGAGATGCTCGGCCAGGATGGCGGTGAAGGTCGGCGGCATATGCTGGGTGATCAGCACCGGCGCGCGTTCGAGCACGCTGCCTATGTTGCCGACGATGGCGTTGAGCGCCTGCGGGCCGCCGGTGGAGGCGCCGATCGGCAGCACGCGCGGCGCGGTCGCCGGCATGGCGCGCAGCATGAGCGGCGGATGCGCGGACTCATGGGTGGGCAAATGAGGTTGCAGCGGCGGCGAAGCCTTGCTCGGCAGCGGCTTGGCGGCGCGCGCCTGGCCAAGCCGCAGACGCTTCGCGCGCAGCCCGAGCTGGCGGATCTTTTCGATCAGGTCGCGGCGGAAATTGGTGGCGCCCGCGACTTCGTGATTGGCGGTCGGTTTCGGGATGTAGTCGGTGGCGCCGAGCGAGAGGGCCCTCAAGCTGATCTCGGCATTACGCCGGGTCAGCGTCGAAGCCATGATCACGACCAGGTCGCGCTTCTTGGCCAGCAACAGCGGCAAGGCGGCGATACCGTCGAGGTCCGGCATGTCGACGTCGAGCAGCACCACGTCGGGGTCGACGCGTTCGATCTGCGCCAGCGCCTCGCGGCCGGTGCGCAGCGAAGCCACCACCTCCAGGTCCGGCTCGGCTTCCACCCAGCGCGCGAACAGGCCGCGCACCACCACGGCGTCGTCAACCAGCATGACGCGGATGCGCCGGCCGATGGCGGTGGAAGTCGACTGCGGTGCGATAACAATACTCATCGGGCGCTGCCGGGTTGGTGGACCGTGACGCGGGGCTGCGTGATGGCAACGCTCAGATCAGCCCGACTTCCTGGAATTTCGCCTCGACAATTTCCTTGTCGAACGGTTTCATGATGTATTCGTTGGCGCCGGCATGCAGCGCGCGCGCGATATGGGCGACATCGTTCTCGGTGGTGCAGAACACCACCTTGGGGCCGTCCCCCCCGGGCAACCGGCGCAGCGAGCGCAGGAACTCGTAGCCGTCCATCTTCGGCATGTTCCAGTCGAGCAGGATCGCCTCCGGCAGCTGGCGCCGGCAGGCTTCCATCGCCTGCTCGCCGTCCTCGGCTTCCAGGATCTGGAATTCAAGCCCTTCGAGAATCCGGCGCGCCACCTTGCGGATGACGCTGCTATCGTCAACGACCAAACAGGTTTTCATCGTACCGCCTCATGTTTCCTTGCGGGCGTCGTCCCGCAAACCATTACAAGTTCGAAACCTCGTCACGCCGCGATTTTCATCATATCGATATCGAGCACGCGCTCGACATCGACCACCATCAGCAATTGACCTTCCAGCCGGTGAATGCCGGCCGACACGCGCGCCAGGCGCGGATCCAGATTGATCGGGTTGGGCTCGCGCGCCGCATCGTCGAGCTTGAGCACCTCGCCGATGCTGTCGATCAGCAGCCCATAGGATTCCCCGCGCGATTCGACGCCGATGGCCATGACTTGCCGCTCGCCGTCGCGCGCCTCGAGGCCGAGCCGGCCGCGCATGTCGATCAGCGTCACGATGCGGCCACGCAGATTGAGCACGCCGGCGATTTCCGGTGGCGCCAGCGGCACCCGCGTCAGCCGCTCCGGGATAAAGACGTCCTGCACATGCAGGATCGGCAGCCCGAACAACTGGCCGCCGATCATGGCGGTGACATATTCCTTCAGGTGGGTTTCGCTGCTCATAATGTGCCCTTTACGCCGCGCGACCGACGGCGGTCTGTTCCTTGAGCGCCGCGATCAATCCCTGCCGATCGAACTTGGCGACGTAATCGTGGAAGCCGACCTGGCGGCCGCGCTCGACCGCCTCGGCCGACACCACCGAGGACAGCGCGATCACCGGCAGGCTGGCGCAACGCGGATCGGCGCGCAAAGCGAGCGCGAAATCGAAGCCGTCCATGTCGGGCATCTCGGTATCGGTGACGGCGACATCGAAGCTACGGCCGTCCTTGAGGATCGCCAGCGCCTCTTGCGCGGAGCCGACCGCGGTCACCTGGTAGCCGGCGGCCTGCAGCACCGGCGTGAGCATGTTGCGGAAGAACGGGCTGTCGTCGACCAGCAGCACCGAATGCGGTTTCACGCTGGCGCGCGCATCCTTGCGGCGGAACCAGTCCTCGAAGGCAAGCGGCAGGAAGTGGCCGACATCGACGATTTCGGTGGCCTGGCCTTTGACGATGGCCGAGCCGAGCACGCCGGCATTGTCGCTGGCGACCTGAATATCGAGGCGGTCTTCCACGATATCGACGATCTCGTCGACCACCAGCGCCATCGAGCGGGCCCCGTCGGTAAATACCAGCAGCGGCTGGGCGCCCTCGCCCTTCACGCGCACGTTCTCGTTCATGCTGACGAGCGGCATCAGCGTGCCGCGGTACTGCACCATATGGCGGCCGTTCGATAGCTCGATCTTGCGGGCGTCGATTTCCTCCAGCCGCGTGATGAGCGAAAGCGGCACCGCCTTGAGCTGGCTCGAACCGGCGCGGAACACGAGCAGCGAAGTGGTCTGCTCGGCCGGCGCGCCGCTGACTTCGGCGTCCTCGGCCGTCAGATGGGAGGTAGCCAGGCTGCCGAGCGCCTGCGCGACGCCGTTCGGATCGACGATCATGATCACCGAGCCGTCGCCGAGGATGGTATTGCCGGAGAACATCGCGATATGACGCAGCTTGCTCGACATCGGCTTCACCACGATTTCCTCGGTGTGAAACACGCCGTCGACGACGATGCCGAATGTCTGGCTGCCGACCTGCGCGACCACGATGAAGCCCTTCGCGCGCACCAGCTCGATCACCGACAACTGCGGGATCGCGAAGCGCTCGCCGCCAGCCTCAACGATCAGCGCCGCGACGATGGCGAGCGTGAGCGGAATCTTGATGGTGAAGCTCAAACCCACGCCGGCGACCGACTTGACGTCGATGGTGCCGCCGATCTGGTCGATATTGGTGCGCACCACGTCCATGCCGACGCCGCGGCCCGATACGTTGGTGATGGTCGCGGCGGTGGAAAAGCCCGGGGTGAAAATGAACTTGTGGATATGCGCTTCCGACATCTTGTCGATGTCGGCTTCGGAAGCGAGCCCTTGCGCCACCGCCTTGGCCTTGATGCGCTCGGTATTAAGCCCGCGGCCGTCGTCGGCGACCTGAATGATGATGTAGCCGCCCTCGTGATAGGCGGAAAGCCAGATGCGGCCGTGCTCGGGCTTGCCGGCGGCGCGCCGTTGCTCGGGCGTTTCCAGGCCGTGATCGGCCGAGTTGCGCACCATATGGGTGAGCGGATCCTTGATCAGATCGAGCACCTGGCGGTCAAGTTCGGTCTCGGCGCCCTGCATTTCCAGATCGATCTGCTTGCCAAGTTCATGCGAGAGATCGCGCACGATGCGCGGCAGTTTCTGCCAGGCATTGCCGATCGGCTGCATGCGCGTCTTCATCACGCCTTCCTGCAGCTCGGCGGTGACGTTGGACAGCCTTTGCAGCGGTGTCTTGAATTCTGAATCCTGGTGGCGGCGCACGATCTCGAGCAGCTGGTTGCGCGTGAGCACCAGCTCGGAGACCATTGTCATGAGATTTTCGAGCGTATCGACGGTGACCCGGATCGACTGATGGCCGCCTTTGCCGGCGTCGTCATCCTTCGTGGCGTCGGCCGGCGCCGGCTTGACGTGTTTTGCCACGGAAGGATCGACCGGCGTTTCACGAAACGCCCGTTCGAGATCGTCGAGCGAGTCTTCGCCCGGCCGCAGCGGTCGTTCGAGCACTTGCGGCGCCAGCGTGCCGACCGTTTTTGGCGGCGCCGCAGGCGCGGCGGACGATGCGACGCGCTCGTGCGGTCGATGGTGGCGAGCACCAGCGTGACGGCGTCGTTGGTCGCCGGCAGGCCGTCGCGAAACTTGCCCATCAGCGTCTCGGCGGCATGCGCCAGCGCTTCCAGGCGCGGCAGATTGAGGAACCCGCAGGTCCCTTTGATGGTGTGGACGAGGCGGAAGATGTTAGCGAGGATCTTGGCGTTGTTGGGATCCTGCTCAAAACGCACGAGCTCGACGTCGACGACGTCGAGACTTTCGTTGGTCTCGGTCACGAAATCCCGCAGTAACTCGTCCATGAACTTACGCCTTCGTCGACGGGACGCGGCCCACCTGCCAGGTCCCGTGGAACGGGGACCAGTGTGTCGACGAAGGGTTTAATTTTAGTTGCGGTACTAGCGGATGGATGAGCGCTTTAATGTCTCGTTAACCGGCAAAAGCCGCATGCCACCTAGCATAAGCTGTGCTTATTGCGCGCTGACCACGACGGTTTCGCCGTCCATCGCCATGGTGGTCTTGACGCCGCAAGCCTTGGCCAGCAGGCCGGCATAGAAAGGCTGGATGCGATGGGCATCGAGCGCCTCGGCGCCGGCCTCGGCGGCCAGCAATGGCGGTACGTTGGGGGGAATCTTGGCATTGGTGCCGGCGGCACTGATTTTGAACCCCATCGTGTCGCCTGCGCCAATCGGATCGATGGTGAGCTGGCCGCCGCGCGGGATGGTCTGCCCGGCAATCAGCAGCAAATTGAGCAGCAGCTTGACACGGTTCTTGGCCAGCAGCGCGCGCGGCAGGTTCCAGGCGAGCTTGGTCTTGTCGTCCTCCAGAAAGCCGCGGGAAATCTTCTCGGCATCGCCGGTGTCGATCTGGGCGCCGGCGGAACCGGCGGCGCCGAAAGCGATACGGCAGAATTGCAGCTTGGCGGAGGCGGTGTTGGCGCTCTTCTTGATCAGATCGAGCGCAAACTTCTTGGTCTCCTCGTCCTTACCTTCCTCCAACACTTCCAGGCCATTGACGATGGCGCCGACCGGACTGATCAGATCGTGGCAGACGCGCGAGCACAGCAGGGCCGCGAGATCGAGCGCTTCGATGGAAGATCCGGACATGGACTGGTCTCCGCTGGGCGTGCAGGGTACGAACCGAGACTGACGAATCGCCGATGGTATCGGCTCGTGGGCGTGATACACCGCACCCGCGCAACCGCCAAGGACCGCCCGCGTGACACTCGCTTCCGAAATAACGCCCGCCCAGGCCGGCAGACTGCTGGGCGAATTGACCGCGATCGTGGCGCGGGCATGCGCGGTGATCCGCACGCTTTCGGCCGGCGGCGTGTCGCATCGGCTCAAGCCCGACCAATCGCCGGTCACGGCCGCCGACGAAGCATCCGAGGCGGAAATCTTGCAGGGCCTGGCGCGGCTGCTGCCGGGAATCCCCGTCGTTTCCGAGGAAATGGCCGGAGCCAAGGCGCCACCGGCCCTCGGTCGCAGTTTCGTCATGGTGGACCCGCTCGACGGCACCAAGGAATTCCTCGCCGGCTCCGATCAGTTCACGGTCAATCTGGCGATCGTCGCCGGCGGCGTGCCGATTGCCGGGATTGTCGCGGCGCCCAACCGCGGACAGCTCTGGCGCGGCATTGTCGGCGATAAGGCCGAGCGTCTGCGCCTGTTGCCGGAGGACGCCGTCGAGCCGCAGCCGATCCGCACGCGTCGCTGGCCAAGTCAAGGCGCGGTGGCGGCGGTCAGCCGCTCGCATCTCGATCCCAACACCGTTGCGTTCCTTGATCGTCTTGCGCCCATCGCGCGCCAGCCCAGCGGCTCGGCAATCAAGTTCTGCCAGATCGCGGAAGGCGCCATCGATGTCTATCCGCGGCTTGCCACCACCTGTGAATGGGATGTGGCGGCCGGGCATGCGCTGGTAGTCGCGGCCGGCGGCATTGTTACGAGCCCGCAGGGTTCGGCGCTGCCTTATGGCCGCGTAGCGGAAAATTTCCGCGTGCCGGCCTTTATCGCCTGGGGCGATCCGGCCAAGGCTGCATCAGTTGTAAGTTAGCCGAACGGCGATCAGCGCCCGATGGTGCGCGCAACCGCCGGCCATTTGCGCTCGGCGGATTCGATGATGCGGCCCGGTTCGGCGACGAAGGCGGCGCGCGCCTTGGCGTCGTAGAAGAGATAAAGCCGCCCGCCGACCACCACCCAGAACAGCGGGTGACCCGGCACCGAAGCGCCACGCGCGACCGCCACCGGGTCATAGCCACCGAAACGCGGGCTGTAGACCTCGGGGTGGTCGGTAAATGCCGCTTTATTGCCCTCGTTGCGGAACCGCCAGACCGCGCCGCTGAGCGTTAATTCCGTATCCGGCCGGCCGAATTTCGGCTTGCCTTCGGTGAAATAAGCCACTGGGTCGAAGCCGCTCATGGCGAGGCCGGTGTCTGAATTGACCACCATGGGGTCGGCCGTCGCTGCCGTCAGCGGGAGTGGTGCCAAAATACCACAGCCCAAGACAAGCCCGATCAGGGCAAGGTGCGACTTCCGTTGTGGCCGTGCTGCAGTCATAGTTCCCGGTGACATTCGAGCGATTCGGGACGCGTTTTCACCGCCACATTACCGCCGCCGGCGTGAGTAACCAGTTAAACGGGGCGCGCATGATCCCGAAAAGTGGGAACCGGTTTTCGGAATAGATCATGCGCAAACAAACGATTGGACCTCATCACTCAATGGAGCATTCGATGCGCGCGACCTTGCGCCTTGCGATCTTGACGCTGGCCCTGCTCGCCTTTGGCGCCAACTTCGCCCTCGCCCAATCGGACCGGCGTCCCGGCACTTTTTCCGCCGACGAACTGGTGCAAGCAGGCCATAGCTTTTTTGGCACGGTGTCACGTGGTCTGGCGCAGGTCGTGGAGAAAGCCGTCAGCCGCTGGGGCCAGCCCAATGGCTATATCCTTGGTCAGGAAGGCAGCGGTGCTTTCGTGGTCGGGCTGCGCTACGGCGACGGCAAGCTCTATACCAAGAACGCCGGAGACCGGCGCGTGTTCTGGGAGGGTCCATCGATCGGCTTCGACACCGGCGGTGAAGGCGCGCGCACCATGATGCTGGTCTATAACCTTCCCGCCACCGAGGCGATCTATCAGCGCTTCGGCGGCCTCGACGGTTCGGCTTATTTCATTGGCGGTTTCGGCATGACCGCGCTGACCGCGAACAATATCGTGGTGGTTCCGATCCGTTCCGGCGTGGGTTTGCGGCTTGGCGCCAATATCGGCTACCTCAAATTCACGCCGAAGGCGACCTGGAACCCGTTCTGATCGCCGCAGCCTACACATTATAGAAACCGGCTCGCATAACGCCCGCGACGCGCGCCCCGGGTTTAGGTTAATCTGGGGTTACGCTGGCAGCCCTTGCCCCCCCATGCCATGGTTTCCGCGGGGTTTTGCGGGTTTTGGGTGAGTTCGGAGGCGTCGTTCATGATTGAACCGATCATGTATTTCGGGATCGGGTTCCTGGTCGCGGCCCTCATCGGCCTCGTCGTCGTCCCCCTCGTCCATGGCCGCGCGGTGCGGCTGACCATGCGCAAATTGGAGGCCGCGACCCCGTTGTCGATGGCCGAAATCCAGGCCGACAAAGATCAGTTGCGCGCCGAGTTCGCGATGTCGACGCGGCGTCTTGAAATGAGCGTCGAGAACCTCAAGACCAAGAGCACAAGTCAACTTGCCGAGCTTGGCAAGAAAGGCGACGCCATCAACCGGCTCAAGATCGAGCTGGGCGA
>JACQDO010000124.1 GCA_016201085.1 Hyphomicrobiales bacterium
ACCAAGCAATGCTCAAGGACCTGCCCCGAGTGCCGCCGCTGATACGTCTCCGATGGCGCGCAGCAAGGCGGCTGTCGCCGGGGGCGGGCTGGACGCCGTCGAACCCCATGGGTGTCGCCGCGCTGGTGGGATTGTTTGCCTTCGGTGCCGCCGGCTTCGTGCTTTCCCAGGACGCGTTCCGTTCCTACCGCGAGAACACGGTCGCCCCAACGATGCACACGGTGCAGCTGATCGCTCCGCTTGCGATCGCGGTCCATCGCTACGTACTGCTCGGTGAGGTGACCACCGGTTATGCGATAGGCTCGCGCCCGCGTTACATCCGTTTCGTCGGCTTCGCGCTTGTGCTGAACATGTTAATAATGTCGCCCGCATTGATCTTCATGGTCCTGCCGACTCTGCCGACTGGCTGGGGAGTTATCGGCATAGGCGCGGTGGGCGGCCTTGTGGCCTTCGTTCTTTTCGCGGTCTTTCTAATGGCGTTGCGACGGACCATCCTGTTTCCAGCCATCGCGATCGACGCCCCCGGCGCCACCTGGACGAATGCGCGCAACGATACCAAGGGCAATTCATGGCGTGTGCTTTTCATCCTGATTTGCACTGCGATTCCGGATCTCGTAATCAGCGTACTATTCTACTTTATGCTGCTGAGCCCACCGGGCGTCACCACGACCGGTCGAATCGTGTTCTCGGTACTCTCGACGGTCATCTCTGTTCTATCGGTATGCGCGTTCGCCGCAGTTGCCTCGCATCTCTTCCGGGCATTGGCGAACCGCCTGGCGATCCCGCCAGCGACTCCTAGAACCGCATGACGCGACTCCCCGGCCTATTCGTCCGCCCCGCGACCGCTCTCACTGTGGCGTGATTTATTGCCGCGGGCGGCGATGTCGGCGACCAGGCCGCTCAGGCTGGCGACGAAGCTGGCCTTGAGGCCGCTGTCGCCGCCTTCGGTTTTGGCCGCTTCCGGCACCACGGCGCGGGTGAAGCCGAGCTTGGCGGCTTCCTTGAGCCGGGCGGGCGCCTGCGCCACCGGGCGGATGGCGCCCGACAGCGACACTTCGCCGAAATAGACCGCATCCGCCGGCAGCGGCGCATTGGCGAGCGAGGAGACGAGCGCAGCGGCGGCGGCGAGATCGGCCGCCGGCTCCTGGATGCGCATGCCGCCGGCGACGTTAAGGTAAACGTCGTAGCCGCCGAGCTTGACGCCGCAATGCGCCTCCAGCACCGCGATCACCATCGACAGCCGGCTCGGGTCCCAGCCGACCACCGCGCGGCGCGGCGTGCCCAGCGAGGTCGGCGCCACCAGCGCCTGGATTTCCACCAGCAGCGGCCGCGTGCCCTCCATGCCGGCGAACACCGCGGTGCCGGGCGAGCCGAGGTCGCGCTCCGACAAGAACAGCTCGGACGGATTGGCCACCTCGCGCAGGCCGGCGCCGGTCATCTCGAACACGCCGATCTCGTCGGTCGGGCCGAAGCGGTTTTTCACCGCGCGCAGGATTCTGAACTGGTGCGAGCCATCGCCCTCGAACGAGAGCACGGCGTCGACCATGTGCTCGACCACACGGGGACCTGCGATCTGGCCGTCCTTGGTGACGTGGCCGACCAGGATGATGGCCGCGCCCGAGCGCTTGGCATAGCGGATCAGCGCCTGCGCCGAGCCGCGCACCTGCGTCACCGTGCCGGGCGCGCTCTCGACCAGCTCGGTCCACATGGTCTGGATGGAATCGATGACGATCAGCCGTGGCGTCTTGCCTTCCGACAGCGTGGCGACGATGTCCTCGACCGACGTCTCCGCCGCCAGCTCCACCGGCGCGTCGCGCAAGGCCAGCCGCTCGGCGCGCAGCCGCACCTGCGCCACCGCCTCCTCGCCGGAGATGTAGACGGCGCGGTGGCCGGCGCGCGCCATCGCGGCCGCGGCCTGGATCAGCAGCGTCGACTTGCCGATGCCGGGATCGCCCGCCATCAGCAGCACCGAGCCGCGCACGAAACCGCCGCCGGTGACGCGATCGAGTTCGGCGACGCCGGACGGCAGGCGGGGGGCGTCATGCGCCTCACCGGAGAGCCCCTCGAGCGCGAACAGCCGGCCCTTGCCCGGCTTGCGGCCGGGGCCGGCTGGGCGTTCGGCGCCTTCCTCGGCGAGCGTATTCCACTCGCCGCAGGCCTCGCATTTGCCCTGCCAGCGGTGCGCCGCCGCCCCGCAGTTCTGGCAGATGAAGGTCAGGCTGCGTTTGGACACGGGAATCGCCCCTGTAATGGCTCACGGCAGGCTAAAACGGCCATGAGAACATTACAAGAACATTGTTTAAAGCGTTCTTATCGGGGCGGGGGTAATGGTCTGTTTTGACCCCCTAGTGGCCTAGTTTGAAATCGAAGGTGGCCTAGTTTCGTAATGCGGGAATTATGCAGTTGCATAACTACTATCTTTTCAACCGAAGTGGGCCTGAGTAGCATCCTACCATCCGCAATTAAGCGGGATTTTCAGGGAGCATTCACTATGACACGCATCCTGGCCATCGCTGCGCTTCTTGCCACGCTTGGCACAATACTATCCACCCCGGTTTCCGCTAGATGCAGAAACTTTTACGACCTTTGTCAGGGAGTGAAAGTTTGCGCGATTGGACACCCAGGTTGGGGACCTGCGGATATTATTAACGACGGCGTCCGCCGCGGCGATGGCCACATTGTATGGGATGGTCTTAATCAGTGTGCCGCAAATTCAGTGATGAGAGGGACTGCCATCGATTGCTGGGGAAGTTGCGCGGCTGGCTGTACTGACGGCGAATACCTGTTGACCGCGAGGACGGCGCTAGGTGGTAACTGCAACGACCTACCGAAATAGAGCGGGAACGACGCGAGGCCGCCTCAGTTGGCGGCCTCTTTCGTTTTGGGCCTTCTCGGCTTTGCCTGAGTATCACCCCCGATAAACCCGGTGATACCGGCGCCCCAGGCTGGTCAGCACCTCATAGCCGATGGTGCCGGCCTTGATCGCCACCTCGTCGACCGTGATCTCGCCACCGATCAGCGTGGCCAGATCGCCGCGCCGCACCGCGCCCTCCGGCAGCGCGCTGATGTCGATCGCCAGCAGGTCCATCGACACGCGGCCGGCGAGGGGACAGCGCTGGTCGGCGACGATGGCGTCGCCGCCCGGCGCCAGGTCGGAGGAGCTGGAGGCGCGCAGATAGCCGTCGGCGTAACCGACCGCGACCACGGCGATTTTGCTCGCGTGTCGCGCGGTCCAGGCCGCGTCGTAGCCGACGGTCTCGCCCTTTGGCACGTTGCGCAGCTGCACGATGCGCGCCTGCAATTGGATCGCCGCCTGCATTGGATTTTTCTGCCCTGGCGTCGGATTGACGCCGTACAGCGCGACGCCCGGTCGCACCATGTCGCAATGCGCGGCGTTGCCGAGGAAGATGCCGGACGAATTGGCCAGCGAGGAGGGAATGCCGCGATAGAGCAGGCGCACTTCGCGGAACAGCTTGATCTGTTGTTCGTTGAGCCGGTGCTCCGGCACCTCCGAACAGGCGAGGTGGCTCATCAGCAGCGTGATGCCGTGATTTTCCGAGCGGATGCGCGGCGCCAGCGCCGCCGCTTCATCGGCCGAAATGCCGAGCCGGTTCATGCCGGTGTCGACATGCAGCGCGGCGCCGCCATGCCAGCCATTGGCGGAGCAGAAGGCGTCCCATTCGGCGAGTTCGGCCATGCTGCCGATCACCGGCCGCGCGCGCAGTTCGGGATAGACCGCGGCGGTGTCCGGCAGCAGCCCGTTGAGCACATAGATCGCCGGCTCCTCGGCGACGGCGCGCAGGCGCCGCGCCTCGGCCAGATCGGCGACGAAAAACGTCTTGCAGCCGGCCAAAGCGAGGCGGTGCGCGACCTGCTCGATGCCGCAGCCATAGCCATCGGCCTTGATCACGGCCGCGCATTCCGCGGGCGTGGCGCGGCTGCCGAGCGTGCGCCAGTTGGCCTCGATGGCGGCGAGGTCGACGGTCAAAATGCCGCCCGCCTGCGGCGCCGGCGGGCCGACGGTCTTCTCGGCCGGAAGCGGTTCCGGTGGCATTACGTCGGTCTGGGCGGTGCGGTCGTCCATGCCCAAGGTTTAACCCGCACGGCGCGGGTCGTCCATGTGATGCTCTTTTTTCCCCTCCCCCGCGAGCTCTTTGCGAGCGTGGGGAGGGGTTAGGGGTGGGGGAGGAATTTTGTTTTGCGCAAAAAAGTCCCCCCCGCCCCCGAGCCCTCCCCACCACGCGTAAGAGCGAGCGTGGGGAGGGGAGATGCACTGTCCGCTCGGGCAGGTGATCCTTGGACGCTAACCGATGCGGTCCGGCAGGTGGTCCACTTTCGCCAGGCTGGAGAACTTGGTGATGGTGCCGTCGAACTGTAGTTCCACCGTGCCGGTGGGGCCATGGCGCTGCTTGCCGATGATGACTTCCGCCTTGCCGTGATACTTGTCGCTGTCGGCCAGCCAAGTGGCGAACTTCTCGCGGTCGGATTCCAAGGGCTTGCGCATCACGTGGTAATATTCCTCGCGATAGACGAACAGCACCACGTCGGCGTCCTGTTCGATCGATCCCGATTCACGCAAGTCGGAGAGCTGCGGATGCTTGTCGTCGCGGCTTTCCACCTGACGCGACAATTGCGACAGCGCCATGATCGGCACGTTGAGTTCTTTCGCCAAGGCTTTCAGCTTGGTGGTGATCTCGGTGATTTCCTGCACGCGGTTTTCCGAACTGCGCTTGGTCGAGCCTTGCAGCAATTGCAGGTAGTCGACGATCAGCAGATCGAGCCCGCGCTGGCGCTTGAGCCGGCGCGCGCGCGCGGCGAGCTGGGCCACCGACAGGCCGCCGGTCTCGTCGACGAACAGCGGCAGGTGCTGCAATTCGATCGAGTGGTCTTTGATGCGCTCAAAATCGGCTTCGCCGATGGCGCCGCGCCTGATCTGGTTCGACGGAATGCCGGTCTGCTCGGCGATGATGCGGGTGGCGAGCTGCTCGGCCGACATTTCGAGCGAGAAGAAGCCGACAATGCCGCCATTGACCGTGACCGAATGCCCGTCGGTCTTGACCTCGCCGCGCCAGGCGCGCGCGACGTTGTAGCCAATATTGGTGGCGAGCGCGGTCTTGCCCATGCCGGGACGGCCGGCGACGATGATCAAGTCGGACGGCTGCAGGCCGCCCATCATGCGGTCGAGATCGTCCAGCCCGGTGGCGATGCCGGACAGCTTGCCGTCGCGCTGATAGGCGCGCGCCGCCATGTCGACCGCGGTGGTGAGCGCCTGCGCGAAGCGCTGGAAGCCGCCGTCGTAGCGGCCGGTCTCGGCCAGCTCGTACAGCTTGCGCTCGGCGTCCTCGATCTGCGCGCGCGGCGAGGAATCCACCGCCGAATCGAAGGCGACATTGACCATGTCCTCGCCGACCAGAATGAGCGCGCGGCGGATCGACAGGTCGTAGATGGTATGGCCGTAGTCCTCGGCGTTGATGATGGTGGTGGCTTCGGCGGCGAGCCGCGCCAGATATTGCCCGAGCGTCAGGCCGCCGATGTCGATGGTGGCGTCCAGGAACGTCTTCAGCGTCACCGGCGTGGCGATCTTGCCGGCGCGGATCAAGTCGCGCGCGATCTGGTAGATCTTCTGGTGGATCGGCTCGAAGAAATGTTCCGGATTGAGGAAGTCGGAGACCCGGTAGAAGGCCTCGTTATTGACCAAAATGGCGCCCAGCAACGCCTGCTCCGCCTCGATATTATGCGGGGCGGAACGAAAAGGCAGGGCAGGGTCTTCGGCCTGCTTGCGGACGGTCGAATCGGCGATGGCCATGATGTCTGTGTTTACCCGGGAATTGTGGCGTAGCACGAGCAATGTGGCGGCAAAGCGCGGTGTGCGGTTTGCTCACACAATCCACACACACCACACGACAGTGGGAAATGATTGTTTGGTCTTGACCTAGCGCAAAGCGAGGCGGCGGAACCGGGGCACGGAGCTACTCGCCAGCCAGTCGCAGCGGCGCCCGGCGGCTGCCTTCGGCCGCGAGCAGGCGCTGCTCCTCGCGCACGATGTAGTCGCGCGTCATCGGCACCACGTCCTGCCGCTTGGTGAGCTGGATCTGGAACACCATCATGGCCTGTTCGCGGAACGACATCTCCGATGACGCCAGATAGAACTCCCACATGCGCGCAAAGCGCCGGTCGTAGATGCGCTCGACCTCCTCGCGGTGCGCCAGGAAACGCTCGCGCCAGGCCTTCAGCGTTTCGGCGTAATGCAGGCGCAGGATCTCGATGTCGGTGACCAGCAGGCCGGAGCGCTCGATGGCCGGCAGCACCTCCGACAGCGCGGGGATATAGCCGCCGGGGAAGATGTATTTGGCGATCCACGCATTGGTGACGCTGGGGCCTTCCGAGCGGCCGATCGAATGCAACAGCATCACGCCGTCGTCGGCCAAGAGCTGCGCGCTC
>JACQDO010000125.1 GCA_016201085.1 Hyphomicrobiales bacterium
GGGCCGTCCGCTACCGTTTACAAAGTTGCTTAAAATCAAATTTGGACCCGGGCGATCTGCTACAAGCGCCGCGGCACCCCGCCTGCGGTTCACCCGTTTGACCCCTGAACGAGCGACGCCTGCGGAACCGGTGCCCACAAAAACGGAGCAGTCATGATCAGAGTTTTGTTGGCGGCCGTGTGCATGGTCGTCTTAGCCGCATCGTCCCTGCAGGCCGGCGGCCTCGACCATCTCAAAGCGGCGAAAACCGCGGCGGAAGCCGGCAATGCCGACGAAGCCATCCACCTGTTCACCCAGGCAATCTCGGCCGGCGATCTTTCGGCCGCCGATAAGCTTGTCGCCCGCAAGGGACGCGGCAGCATCTATACGGGCAAGAGCATGATCGCCGACGCGTTCCAGAAACGCGACGACGCGCGCCGGCTGCGCGATAACGCCATCGAGGATTTGACCGCCGCGATCCGCAGCAAGACCGATGACGACGAACTGTATATGGCGCGGGCGCAGGCCCTGCATATGAACGGTCAATACGATAAGGCCGTCGCCGATCTCGACGCGGCGCTCAAGCTGAAAGATTCGCTGAGTACCCTGATGCAGCGGGCCGCCAGCAATCGCGCCAAGGGGGATTACGACCGCGCCGTCGCCGACTTCACGGCCGCCGCCACCAGAGATCCCAAATCCGCCGATCTCGACGGCTGGGAGGCCTATAACGAGCGCGGCTACACGCTATTCCTCGCCGCGCGTTACGCCGAGGCCGCCGCCGACTTCGATAAGGTGCTGTCGCTCGGTGTGTCCTCACATAGCGGCGACGTGCTGTGGCTGCCCTACCAGACCGCCTGGCTGCATATCGCCCGCGCCCGGGCCGGCCAGAACGATGCCGAGGAACTCGCCCGTTATGCCGGCAAGATCGACCTCAAGCAATGGCCGGGCACGCTGGTGGCATTCTTTCTCGGCCAGATAAAAGCCGACCAGTTGTCGTCGCCCTCGAGCCACGGCGCGTCGATGGGCCGCGCCCGCGAATGCAATCTGTCGTTCTTCACCGGCGAACATGCGCTGGTCAAAGGCGACAAAGCGGAGGCGGCGCGGCTGTTCGTGCGCGTGCGCGAAGTATGCAGCATCCATACCGTGCATTTCCTTGCCGCCGGCGTCGAGTTGAAGCGCCTGGGCAAGTAATTTCCGCAACCCAATAGTAAAGAGCCCCGGCGCAAGGCCGGGGCTCCGTCGACCGATCGTCAGATTAGGGGGAAGTTCCCGGCTTCGGCCGCACCAGCAACGGCCCAAACACCACGGCAAAGCCCAAAAACGCCGCGGCCCAGGCGAAGGCCGCGATGTGCAACGTCCACTCGCTCCAGCCCGGTAGCAGCGACGAGTCAATGCGCGCCAGCGCGGCGATGACGACGGCAGCATAGATCGCCTGCGTCGCCGGCGAGGCGATGAGCGCATTGCCGGTATGGCCGAGGCTCGCGCGCGTCATCACCGCCAGCGTCAGCGTACCGGCCGCCCCCGCCATCCAGGCATGGACCGCGGCGCTGGCGACGATCATGTCGAGCGCGGCTAATCCGGCGAGTAGAAAGCCCAGCGGCACGAAGGCGTAACCGACGTGCAGGATCAGCACCAGACGGTCGCGGCCGGTACGATCGCCGGCCCAGCGCACCAGCCGCACGGCATTCAGCACCGCGGCGAGCAGCAGCAGCACCGCGCTCAACCGTCCGTTCGGCTGCGCGGCCCACACCGCCAGCGCCACGGCGCTGAGGGCAATGGTCGCGCCGTCAAAGCGCCCAAACGGCGCCGGCAGCCGCCCCGGATTTTCCCGCGCCAGCCAGTTGCGCGTGAAGCTCGGAATGATGCGGCCGCCGATCAAGGCGAGCAGCAAGATGATGGCCGCAATGCCGATGCGGGCACCGTATTCGGCATGGCCGCGCAGATGCGCCTCGACATGGAAGGCGATATTGCCGGCCAACAGCAACGTCACCAAGCCGATGACGCGGAGATTTCGCCAATTCTTACCGACGACGATCTCGCGTGTCGCTGCGGCGATGAGCAAAACGAGGAATCCGGCGTCGATAAACGCCGCCGCCAGCCAGCCGATCTGCGCGGACAGGGTGACGCCGACGCGGCCTGCCAGCCACACCGCGAACAGCACCAGTAGCGGCGTGCCCTGGATTGGCAGCCGTCCGGTCCAGTTCGGTATGGCGGTGAGCAGGAAGCCGGCCACGATTGCCGGCAGGAAACCGTAGAGCATTTCATGCACATGCCAGTCGACCGGCGCAAAGGCGCTGGCGACTTCCAGCTCGCCGTAGAACATTGGCAGCCAGACGAGGACGGTGAGCCCGGCGTAGATGGCGCCGAACAGGAAAAACGGCCGGAAGCCGTAGGTCAGCAGTGCCGGCCCTGAATAGGCGCGCAGACGGTGGATCTGGCTCATGACTAGTTGCGCAGCGCGTGTGCGAAGGCGCGCTTCAGGCAGGTGGCACCGGGATCCGGCGAGCGGTTCAGCGCGCCCATCAAGGTGATCCATTCCTCGTCGGAGGCTTCGTTGGCATAGCGCTGCACGGTCCCAGCGACATAGGCGCCCAGATCGGCCCCATCGGCGGCGGCGCGTTCGCGCACCGCCGTCAGTAGCGCCAGATCGCCGGCGCCGAGGATGGTCTCGAGCGCCGTCGTCTCATCGGTCAGGTTGGCCAACAGATCGCCGAGCATTTTATCTCCTTAATGGACCCGCATTTCGCTAGCGCCGGCGAGCTCGATGCCCTCGATGCGCGCCGCCGAGACCAGGCGCGCGATGTATTGCGCGTTGGCGCGCCGGCGCACGCTCTCGCGCAGATAGCCGGCGACACGCTCGGCGACCAGCTCATAGGGCAGCGTCTGCCCGTCGATCTTGCGCTCGAGCCGGATGATGTGGAAGCCGTAGCGGGTCGCTACCGGTTCGGCGCCGAGTTCGCCGGCTGCGAGCTTGGTCAGCGCCTGCTCGAACTCAGGCGTGGTCTGCCCGGTCGTGATCTGACCGAGATTGCCGCCTTGGCTCCCCGACGGGCAGCGCGAGTAGGCTTTCGCCATTGCCTCGAAGCTGTCGGGATTGTCCCGCAGCGTGGCCAGCACCGCAGCCGCATCGGCGCGCGCCTGCGCATAGGCTTCCTTGTCCAACGGCAACGCGGCAAACAGGATATGCGAGGCCTGGTAGATGTCGAGCGAGCGGAAACGCGCCCGGTTCTGCTCGTAATAGCGCCGGCAGCTCTCGTCGTCCGGCTCCGGCACGACGACTTCGCGCTCGATCAATTGGCGGATGGTGGCTTCCTCGTCGGTCTCGCGACGCCCTTCGGCGTCGCTGATCGGCTGCGGCGCCACAGCCAGGCGGCGCGCCTCCTGCAGCAGCAGTTCGCGGATAACCAGCGCGCGGGCGGCCTGCTGCCAGGCCGCAATAGGCTTGGCGGCGGCGTGGTGCTGCATTTCGCGCACGATTGTCTCGCGCACGATCGCCACGCCATTGACGCTGACGGCCACCGGCTTGCCGCCCGGCAACTGCGTATGAACCGCGCAACCGCTCATCGCGACAACTCCGCCGCCGCGCCGCTCCGCCGCGTGCGCACCACTTGATAGCCGCGCCGGCCGACATACCAGATCGGCGCGCTCCAGACGTGCACCAGCCGGGTGAACGGGAACACCAGGAAGATCGTCATCCCGAGGAACAGATGCAGCATGAACAGCGGGTGCACGTCGTTGATGAGCGAGGAGACGCCCGGTTGCAGCAACAAGACAGCGTGAGGCCGACAAAGCACATGATGCCGGATATGCCGCCAATGCCGATCGCCATCCATTGCTTGGCGGTGTGCGTGATGCCGAGCCCTTCGAATATCCAGATCTGTGTGAGCAATCCGCCGAAATGACCGAAGAAGATGACGAGAATGCCGACGTGGAACAGGTTCGAGCCCCAGGTCAATTGCCGGCGGCGCAGCAACTGGCTTGACCCGCTGCGCCAGGTATATTGCTCGCGGTCGAACCGCAGCAGGCTGCCGAGCAGAAATATGGTCAGGCAGAAATAGGGATACCAGCCAAACACGATATAGATGAACGATTCGCGCATGACTTTGTCCTTATTGGCGCGGCGGGACGGCGCGGGTTGATTTTGCGGGTGGCATATCCGGCGCCGGGCGTAGACCGCCACGGACACGGGCGATTAGCCCGTCCTTGCAGCCATCGCCGGAACCGGGGCCGAAATTAACCGGCTCGTCCTCCCAGGCGGCATCGAGCGCCGCGAGGTCGGTGGCGTCCGGATCGGGCAGTTGGAGCAGCGCCGAGACTTCCTCATCCTTCGGCTTGGCCGTGGCCAGCGCGACCAGAACGCGGAACACCGCTTCGTAGGCGGATTTGCGCTTGCGCAGACGCTCCGCCATGGCGGCGAAGATGTGCGCGGGCTGGCCCAAAGTCTCGCACGCTTCCGCCGCCGGCAGCACCGAGAGATATTCAAGGAACAGCGGCAGGAAGTCCGGCAGTTCGGACGAGCTCATGAACAAATTGTGCTGCTCGTATTGCATCTTCAGGTCGATCATGGCCTGGCAGCGGTCGCGGCTCTCGCCGTGCACATGCTCGAACAGATGCAACGACAGCGAGCGCGTGCGGTCGAACAGCAGCACATAGCGTTCCTGCAGATCGTAGAGATCGCCGGTGGCGAGCTCGCTCAGCAACTTGTGCAACTGGCTGCGCTGGCCGAACGGGATCGCCGTCTCCTTCTCCAGCACCTCGCTGATTTCACCGCACGCTTGCTGCAGCTCCAGCGTCGGGTAGGTCAGCAAGGCCGATAACGCCTTCAAGCTTCGCAGCATCACACGACCTCCATCGGGGTCTTGGCGCGCTTGGGCGAACCGAACAGATTGGTTTCGGTGGTGCCGCCGGAGCAACCGTTGCCGAACGAGAAGCCGCACGAGCCGCGCAGGTCGTAGGCATCTTCGTTGATCTCGCGATGCGCTGTCGGGATGACGAAGCGATCCTCGTAATTGGCGATCGCCATGGTCTGATACATGTCCTCAATGGCGAGCGCGCTGAGGCCCGCGCGCTTGGCAATCGCTTCGTCGATCACGCCGTCGATGGTTTTGGCGCGCATATAGGCGCGCATCGCCAGCATGCGTTCGAGCCCCTGCGCCACCGGCTCTTCCTTGCCGGCGGTAAGCATATTCGCCAAGTATTTCAATGGGATACGGAGCGAGCGCACGTCCGGCATCTCGCCGTCGTGCCCCATCTTGCCGGCGGCGGAAGCCGACTGGATCGGCGACAGCGGCGGCACGTACCAGACCATCGGCAGCGTGCGATATTCCGGATGCAGCGGGAACGCCACCTTCCACTCCATGGCCATCTTGTAGACCGGCGAGCGGCGCGCGGACTCCAGCCAACTATCCGAGATGCCGTCGGCGCGCGCTTGCGCGATCACCTTGGGGTCGTGCGGGTTGAGGAACATATCGAGCTGGGCCTGATAGAGATCCTGCTCGTCCTTGGTGCTCGCCGCCTGTTCGATGCGGTCGGCATCGTAGAGCACGACGCCGAGATAGCGGATGCGGCCGACACAGGTTTCCGAGCATACCGTCGGCTGGCCCGCCTCGATGCGCGGGTAGCAGAAGATGCACTTCTCGGATTTGCCGCTCGACCAGTTGTAATAGCTCTTCTTGTACGGGCAGCCCGACACGCACATGCGCCAGCCGCGGCACTTGTCCTGGTCGATCAGCACGATGCCGTCTTCCTCGCGCTTGTAGATCGCGCCGGAGGGACAGGACGCCACGCAAGCC